>JAZRCQ010000080.1:0-3843 GCA_045659845.1 Eubacteriales bacterium | reverse complement strand
AACTCCTTGGCTCACAGAACGACATGGCTACGATCCGACTTCCTGTTTGTTCCCGTGGAGGAAGCCGACGAGGCTGAAGAGCTTGAAGAGTCCGAAGAGTCCGAAGAGCCTGAGGAGGAGTCCGAGCTGGTGGCGGCCTTTGAAAGCACCGCCGATTCCGAGGACGATCTCGATTGGAGCTTGCCCGAGGAGCTGGCGGCGTTTGCTCCCGTTGTGATCGCCGAAGAGACCGAGGAGGCCGAGGAGATCGAGGAACCCGAAGAGACCGAAGAAGTCGAGGAAACAGAGGAACCCGAAGAGGTCGAGGAACCCGAAGAGTTCGAGGCTGTTGAGGAGACTGAAGAGGCCGAAACGCTTGAAGAGGCTGAGGAGGATGTCTCCGAGGAGCTTGAGGATCCCGATGGATTCTATGACGAAAGCGGCAACTATTTCTTCCGCGATGAGCGTATCCACGTATACCGCGATGCCGAGGGACGCTACGTTCTCTTTGAGGAGTACGCGCAGGAAGAGGGCTACTACGACGAGGTCGACAACTATTATTTCTATGATCAGCGCATCCCCGGCTACTACGATGCGTCGGGCGCATTCCTCCTTTATGAGGAGCAGGACGGCTACCACGACGAGGAGGGCAACTATATCTTCTCCAACGAGGAGATCCCCGGATATCTGGATGCCGACGGCTGCTTCGTGCTTCGCGAGGATGCCGACGAATATCAGGGCTACTACGACGAGGAAGGCAACTATCGCTTCTTCGATAAGCGCATCACGGGCTATCTCACGGCTGAGGGCGAGTTTATCTATGAGGACACCATGAAGGAGCTCTACGTAAACGAGCAGAGAAGCGAGGAGGCACCGCGCGCAGGTGCCAATCCGGAGGTGGCATTGGTTTCACTGTCGCTTCTGGAATCCCAATTCCCGTCGGACGCCGTGATCGATCTGGAGGTCCTCAAGGAGATGGGGCTGGTGCTTCCGTCCTCCAGGATCCTGAAGATCTATAGCACGGGAGGCCTGACCAAGCGCTTCACCGTCACGGCGGATCAATTCACGCCGGAGGCCATTCTGGATCTCACGGCCGCCGGAGGAGATCCGAAAATTCCCAAGAGCAAAGGAGGGGTGAACTGAAGATGTCCAAAAGAAATATCCATAAGCTCGGAGCCGCATTGGGCATGCTTTTGTTGACCGCCGCACTGCTGCTGTTGCCCATCACCGTTTGGGCAGAGGGCGGCACGCTGGATCCCGAGCTGCTGAACACCTACTATAGCGTAACGGCGGAGGTGGACGATGCGGCGCACGGCACCGTTGAGGTGGCGCCCTCCAATCCCGCCCACACCAATGAGGCAGGCCAGTTCCGCTACGGAACCGAGGTGATCCTCACCGCCACGGAAAAAACGGGATATGAGTTCGTGAAGTGGACGGACGGCACCGCAACCGAGAGCCCCTCCAATCCGCTGAAAATTCCCGTTTCCAAGGATTCGTCCTACACGGCGCACTTCCGCCCCATCTCCTATGCTATCGTGCTGGATTACAGCGGCACGGTGCAATACGAGCAGGGCAACAGTCTGCCTGAGTATCACGTCTACGGACAAACCACGCCGCTCCCCATTCCCGTGAGCGACATCGGCTACACCTTCAAGTGCTGGATCGCAAACAGCGACGGCATCGAGAGCCGCGAGTACTATCCGGGAGAGGCCCTCGGCGCCAGCGAGTATAAGGCAACGATCCGCCTCACTCCCGTGTTTGAGCCCAATCCCTACAGCGTGTCTTGCCGGGACGAGCTGGCCGACGGAACGCTTCTCGGCACCGTCACCGTTCCCTCCCACTATAATGCCACGGTGTCTCCGTTGGATGCCGCCGCAGCAGACTACAGAGGCTATTTCTTCGATCCTGCCACCGTGCAGGCGGGGGATTCCATCACGGTCACCGGTAACGATAGCGAGAACGTGGTGAAGCGCCTCTATCAGCCCAAGACCTTCCGGATCATTTTCAAGAACTGCGAGAAGGAGGCCGAAAGCTTTGTCTACGGTCTTGCATCCACCGTCACCTGCCCCGAGCGGGAGGGCTACGTGTTCCTCGGATGGCGAGTGGGGGACCACGGCGCCGAGGGCGCGGGCGACGAGGGCTTCGGTGCTTATCATGCCTACACGGGCAATAGCCTGGAGATCCCCGCCAATGCCTACGATCATTCTGCATGGAGCTATGAGAGCAGGGAATCGGAAAGCGTGGCCATCGTGCTGGTGGCCGAATGGGCTCCCGTGGAATACCGCATTGATTATCAGGATCAGGACGGCGTTTCGGGCCGACAGCACTTTTCAAGCTTCCCCGCAACGCGCTTCTATGACGATGAGGTCGTTTTCGGAGCGCCCGTGCGCGCAGGCTACACCTTCCTTGGTTGGACTGTTCTCGGAAGCGATGCAGAGCCCGTTATGAGCCTCACGCTTCAGAAGGAAGCCTCGGATCTGACGCTGGTAGCCCATTGGTCGGTGAACTCCTATGAGGTCACGCTGGAGGGCGGAGCCGAGGGTGTTGTTATGGGCACCGATCGGATCACCGTCACCTTCGATGCGGCCTTCCCGCAGGTGGATGCACATCCCACCCGCGAGGGCTACACCTTCGAGGGCTTCTTCCTTCACGGAACCCATCAGAGCGTCACTCCGTACTACTACTACGATGCGGAGCGCGGCGAATGGGTGGGCGCTCTTTGGGATATTCCCGAGGACGGAACCGTGCTGGTTGCCCATTGGCGCATCAATTCCTATGAGATCAGCTTCGATAGCGTGCTGGCAGAAAATGCCGAGATCACCGTCAACGGTCTCCCCTATGTGGCAGGCACGCCCTTCACGTTCGATTTCAACACCGAGATCACCGTTGAGCTGCTGATCACAAATGGCAAGAAGCTAGTGAAATGGAACGGCGAGGCCGTGGCGCACACCGCGCAGGCCACCTTCCACTATACCGTGAGGAGCGATGCCACGCTCGGCGGTGCAGTGGCAAGCGAGCTGTCCGTTCCCGATTTCAAGGTAAACTACAAAAATGAAAGCTTCGTAACCTCGGCCGACGGCATCGAGGCGGGAAGCTCCCGCCTGATCTGCGGAACCGATGTGCTTGCCTTCACGGTTGGCGCCGATGGCGTGATCACCTTTGCCGACGGAACCACCGCCGTGAGACTCTCTGCAGAGCCGTATCTCGGCAAAACGGTGGAGCTGATCCGCTGCGGCGACGGCGCGGAAACGTCGGATAGCGATGCCTGCGTGCTGACCGTTGCAGGTCGCCCCTCGGCTCCTCAGCTGAACACCGATATCGATTATATTTCTCCCTATAGCTACACCATCGAGATCAAAATGGAGGAGAACGGCACCTTCATCTATGAGTTTGCCTGCTCCACCGTTTATTCCGCCGACGGAAGCGGTCTCACGTGGACAACAAGCACCACCTTCGAGAATCTCCGCGCGGGCACGCCCTACTATGTGTACGTTCGCGTGGCCGCCTCGGAAACCTATCCGCACGGCGAGATCTACGTCACGGAAAAGCAAACTCTCTCCAAGGAGTATCTTCAGAGCATGATCGACCGCCTGATGGAGCTGAAGCGCCCTGAGGACGGTGAGCACGTTAACAAGCTGATCAACGACGCCGTTGCGGCCATGGAGGCGCTCCAGCCCTCCGAAACCTACGTGGAGAACATGGAGGCGATCGCGGATCGTGTGGAGGATAGCATCGGCTTTGCCCGCAGTCAGGATAGCGCGGCAACCCAGCTGAAGGCTCTGCGCGCCGAGCTGCCTGCCACCGGGGCGTATAGCGCGGGGCTGGGAATTCCCGCGCTCGATCGCTTGCTGGCGGGGGCTCTTG
>JAZRCQ010000079.1:0-1704 GCA_045659845.1 Eubacteriales bacterium | reverse complement strand
TACCTCATCCAGAAGGAAATCGGCGTAATGGGCAAGGCTCTTGAGGATCCCGCTCGTCCCTTCGTTTCCATTCTCGGCGGCGCAAAGGTTTCCGATAAGATCGGCGTGATCAAGAACCTGCTGGATAAGTGCGACACTCTGATCATCGGCGGCGGCATGGCCTACACCTTCTTTGCCGCTAAGGGCTACGGCGTTGGCACCTCCCTCTGCGAGACCGACAAGATCGAGCTGGCAAAGGAAATGATGGCAAAGGCCGAGGCCAAGGGCGTGAAGTTCCTGCTTCCCGTTGACAACCGCATCGGTAAGGAATACGACGAGAACACCGAGAACAAGCTGGTGGATTCCACTGAGATCCCCTCCGATTGGATGGGCTTGGACATCGGCCCCAAGACCGCAGCGATCTACGCTGATGCGATCAAGAGCGCAGGCACCGTGGTTTGGAACGGCCCGATGGGCGTTTCCGAGTGGAAGAACTTCGCAGCAGGCACCGAGGCTGTGGCTGAGGCTGTGGCGAACTCCGGTGCAGTTTCCATCATCGGCGGCGGCGACTCTGCCGGGGCTGTGGAAAGACTGGGCTTTGGCCCCAAGATGACTCACATCTCCACGGGCGGCGGCGCTTCCCTGGAGTTCCTGGAGGGCCTTGAGCTTCCCGGCATTGCTTGCCTGCTCGACAAGTAATTGATCCCATAACAAAAAAGCAGGGGAGGCTCTCGGAAGAGGGCTTCCCCGTTGATAGGAAAGGAAATAGCTATGAATCCCATGAAGAGAAGAACTGTGATCGCGGGCAACTGGAAGATGAACTTCACTCCCGCTGAGGCAACCGCCTTCATCAACGCCGTGAAGCCCCTCGTGGCAGGCAAGGATGCTTGTGACGTGGTGTTCTGCGCGCCCTACGTAACCATCGCGGCCGCTCAGGCAGCTGCTGAGGGCTCCAATATCAAGATCGGTGCCGAGAACGTGCATTTCGCCGAAAAGGGCGCCTACACCGGTGAGGTGTCCGCACAGATGCTCACCGCTTGCGGCGTGGAATACGTGATCATCGGTCACTCTGAGCGCCGTCAGTACTTCGGCGAGACCGACGAGACCGTGAATCTCCGCACCAAGGCCGCTCTGGCCGCAGGCATGAAGGTGATCCTCTGCCTGGGTGAGGTGAAGGATGAGCGTCTCAACGGCATCACCGACGAGGTGGTGGCAATGCAGACCAAGCTGGATCTGAAGGACGTGAGCGCTGAGGAGCTGAAGAACGTGATCATCGCCTACGAGCCCGTTTGGGCCATTGGAACCGGCCTGACCGCCACTCCCGAGCAGGCAGACGAGACCTGCGGCGTGATCCGCAAGACTCTCGCCGCTATGTACGGTGCAGAGGTTGCGGAGACCGTGACCATTCAGTACGGCGGATCTATGAATGAGAAGAATGCTGCAGAGCTGCTCTCCAAGGTAAACGTGGACGGCGGCCTCATCGGCGGCGCATCTCTCATTCCCGAGAAGTTTGCCGCTATCGTTGATGCGGCGCAGTGATCGAAGTCAACCGAAAAATAAAAAGAGACGGGAAATTGCAAATTTTGAACTGCCCCAAATTGTACGGACAGCACAAAAAAGAGTCCTAAGGTAGAAAATATAAAAAATTAAGCAACGAACTGACATCGCTTTTCAAGTGGTGTCAGTTTTGTTTTGAGTTGGATACGTTCGTTGTTATAGAAGTGA
>JAZRCQ010000078.1:0-3469 GCA_045659845.1 Eubacteriales bacterium | reverse complement strand
CGATAGCGCACGATGGGGCCTGCCACCAGCTGCGGAAACAGCGTGACGTAGGTGCCGAAGGAAACGATGCTTTTTTGCAGGGGAACGTCGCCGCGCCAAAGATCCACCGTGTAGGAAAGGATCTGAAAGGTGTAGAAGGAGATGCCGATGGGAAGCGCAGGCCGCCATATGCCGACCAGGCCCACGGTGTCGGCCAGAAAGCCCCAATATTTAAAGAAGATCAGACTCAAAACGTTGAGCCCGATGGAAAGCAATGCAAAAAATCGCGCCCTGCGGGGATGCGAGCGCCGATACCGCGCCACGGGAAAGGCCAGGAAAAAGGCCGACAAAATGGTGAAGACCATCAGAAGCACGTAGATCGGCTCGCCCCAAGCATAGAAAAGCAGGCTGAAAACCAGCAAAACACCGTTTCTGATCCTGCGCGGCGAAAGAAAATAGACGCCCAACACGATCGGCAAGAAGCCAAATAAAAAGATCGGAGAGGAAAAAACCATCCGAAAGCCTCCCTTCATGCAGCGAGACAGGCAAGGATTGGCCGGCGCCTGTCATTTATTATACAGTATCTCGTATTTTTTGTCAAGAAATTCTCCGCCTCGTCAAAACATTGTTTACAATTTCTGTCGACTTCGCCACAAAAAAGCGGAACGCGTCATGGCTCGGCAGAATATACGGAGAATAAGACGGATCAACGGCAAAGGGGGAACGCAAATGAATTCTGCAACGACTCTGGACACTCTCGGCGTAGGGGAGCAAGCGATCCTGACGGAGATCCTTGCCGCCTCCGCGATCAGACGGCGGCTTCTGGATCTGGGTTGGATCCCCGAAACCGTGGTGGAATGCGTGGGGCGAAGTCCGCTGGGCGATCCCTCGGCCTACCTTGCGCGCGGATCGGTGATCGCATTGCGCCGCCGCGATTGCAGGCAGATCCTCATTTTGCGAAAGGAGCGGAAATGATGGAGAAAAAAGCCGACTTCACCGTTGTGCTGGCAGGCAATCCAAACGTTGGAAAAAGCACGTTGTTCAACGCGCTCACCAAGGGGCATCAGCACACGGGCAACTGGGCCGGAAAAACGGTGAAAACGGCGGAGGGCGATGCACTTTGCAATGGCTTGAGGATCCGACTGGCGGATCTTCCGGGCACTTATTCCCTTTTCACCCGCTCGCCCGAGGAGGAGGTGGCGCGGGAGATCCTTGCATCGGGCAAAGGTGACGGCGTTCTGGTGGTGTGCGATGCCACGAATCTTGAGCGAAATCTTCCGCTGGCTCTGCAGGTCCTTCGTCTTTCCCCTCGGATGGCGCTCTGCCTGACCATGATGGATGCGGCCGAGCGGCAAGGGGTGGAGATCTCGATTCCCATGCTGCGGGAACGTCTGGGGATCCCCGTGATCGCGATCTCGGCGCACAAGCGTCAGGATCTGCACCGACTGCGCCGTTTTTTGGGGGAATGGATGGAATCCGCCCCCGAAGCGCCGTTAATGGCCCGATCGGAGGAGCTTGATCCCATTGCAGCCGTGCGGCAGGCAGAGGAGCTTTGCCGCGAGACCGTTGTGCGGAGGAGCTCATCCCATCTTTCCCGCAGGCTCTTTTGGGATCGCCTCCTCACCGGTCGTTTCTTCGGCTTTATCGTCATGCTCCTTCTGCTGATGCTGGTGTTTTTCCTCACCATCCGCCTCTCAAACGTTCCCTCCGCGTGGCTCTCCACCCTCTTTTTTGAGTGCGAGGAGCAGCTGAGGGCACTGCTTCTTGCCTGCTCCGCGCCGCCTTGGCTGGTGGAGCTTCTGGCAGGCGGCATCCTGCGCACGCTGGGATGGGTGATCTCGGTGATGCTCCCTCCCATGGTGATCTTCTTCCCTCTCTTCTCCCTTCTGGAGGAGGCAGGTTATCTGCCCCGCGTGGCCTACAATCTGGACCGTCCCTTTCAATGCTGCGGCGCTTGCGGAAAGCAGGCTCTCACCCTTTGCATGGGCTTCGGCTGCAACGCCGTTGGCGTGATGGGCTGCAGGATCATCGACTCGAGGCGTGAGCGTTTGCTGGGCATCCTCACCAACGCGCTCGTGCCCTGCAACGGTAAATTCCCCGCACTTCTCACGCTTCTCGCCGTGTTTTTCGCCGGCTCGGCCTCCAAAACGGCAACCGACCTGCTCACCGCCCTGCGCCTGACTCTGCTCGTTCTCCTATCCGTTTGCGTCACCTTACTTTGCACCAAGCTGCTTTCTCTCACCCTGCTGCGCGGAGAAGCCTCCTCCTTCGTGCTGGAGCTTCCTCCCTATCGATGCCCACGAGTGGGAAAGGTGCTTCTTCGCTCCGTTGCCGACCGTACGCTCTCCGTGCTTGGAAGAGCCGCCGCCGTGGCCGCTCCTGCAGGACTGGTGATCTGGGTGCTTGCAAATATCTCCCTCGGCGGCGCATCGCTCCTCTCCCATCTTTCCGCGCTGCTCGATCCCATCGGACGATTCTTAGGATTGGACGGCGCGATCCTTGCCGCCTTTCTTCTGGGCTTTCCCGCCAATGAGACCGTAATCCCCATTCTGCTTATGGCCTATCTCTCAACGGGCACTCTCACCGATCCCACCTCGGCCGCCGCCATGGGCGAGGTGCTGTTCGCCCACGGCTGGACACAGACAACCGCCGCCTGCGCGCTCCTCTTCTTTCTGTTTCATTGGCCCTGCTCCACCACGCTCCTCACCGTAAAAAAAGAAACGGGAAGCACCGCCATGACGCTGCTGGCCGCCGCTCTCCCCACCGCCGTTGGCGTTCTCCTCTGCTCGCTTCTTGCCGCATGGTCGAGGCTTCTCGCATGATCCCGATCGGGCTCACCCGTCATCTTCAGAAAAAGCCCTGCTTCCAAGGAAGCAGGGCTTGCTTTAAAATTCTCCGAGGATCTCCAGGATCCTCTTCTCGGCCTCGCGGGGATTCAATTTATCCTCGGCGTAGGCATGGCGCAACAGATCCGCGGGGATATAATCATCGTACTTTTCAAACACGGGGATCTCTCCGCCTCCAACCAACGCCTCGACGTTGATGCCTCGCTCGGCGTGCTCGGCAAGCGCACGGATCAGATCATAGTCAGTGCCGCTCGTCATTTTAAAGGCAATGTAGTAGCAGCCCTCGTATTCCACGCCGTTCAGGCCGAAGCGGCGGGCTTCGCTTTGCAGAAGTCTCCGCACCGTTCGGAAGGAGCGCGTTCCGAGCCACGGAAACAGACACCATGAATATCCGCCCAGATGGATCATCGAACGCTCGGTGAGTCCCGTGTTTCTTGCCACGTGTCTCGCCACCTCCAATCGCTTTTGCGCGTTGGGCTTGAGATAGGGATAAACCGTGTCCTCTCTCAACACCCGGCGCATCCGCTCCAAAATCCGCGTGTGCACCTCGCCGTAGTCTCCCGGCCAGGAGACCTCCATTTTTCCCTCCACGCTCTTCACGTAGATCAATTTTCTTTGAATATCCAGCTCCTCCACCTCCCAGA
>JAZRCQ010000077.1:0-4766 GCA_045659845.1 Eubacteriales bacterium | reverse complement strand
GTTGGCAGCTACGACGGTGTTCCCTACTCCACGCTGTTTTCCGAATGCTGCTTCTACGTGGTTCCCATGTGCAATCCCGACGGCGTGATGCTGGCCCAGCAGGGCATCGATTCCCTGCCCCGCGAGCTGCAGGAAAGGATCCGCACCATCTATCAGACCGAGCAGCACGATGATCCCGATCTCGCCACCTTCCTCTCCCATTGGAAGGCCAATGCAAACGGCGTGGATCTCAACCGCAACTACGATGCCCTCTGGGAGGAATACGGCGGAAGCAAATCCCCCGCCTCCTTCCAATATAAAGGCCCCTCCCCCGCCTCTGAGCCCGAGACGCAAGCCCTTCTCTCTTTGTTCACCTCTCTCCCCAACGTGGTCTGCTCCCTCTGCATCCATTCGCAGGGCGAGGTGATCTATTGGAACTGCGGACAAACCGGAACGGCGGCGCAAAGCACCAAAGCCTTCGCGGGGCTCGTTTCCTCTCTCAACGGCTATCTGGTGATCTCCGAAAAAAACAACGACGCCTCTTTGAGCGATTGGTGCGAGCTGAGGCTGGGCGTGGTGGCCATTACCGTGGAAACGGGCGATGCCCCCTGTCCCCTTCCCATCGAGCAGTTCCCCGATATTTTTATGGACAACTATCTGCTTTGGGCACTCACCGCCCGTCACTTCTGAAAGGAGCATCAAATGGATCTGACCGAAAGAACCAACTCCATGCGCCGATTCTTCAATGAGCACGTCGGCGACTATGACGAGCATCACGTCCCCTTTCTGAATTCCAAGCGCCACATGGTGGACGTCCTGCCCGAAGGAGTGGAGCGCGTGCTGGATCTGGGAGCGGGAACGGGATTGGAGCTTTACCATCTCTTTGAACGATTTCCCCATGCACGCGTCACGGCCATCGACGTGAGTGAATTGATGCTGGAGCGCCTGCAGGAGCGCGCCTTTGCGGGGCAAGTGGAATGCCGCCGGGGCGATTTCTTCCAAACGCCTCTGGGCGAGGGCTATGATGCCGTGATCTCCTCCTCCGCGCTCCATCATTTCACGGCCGATCAGAAAAAGCAGCTCTACGTCCGCATCCTCCATGCCCTGAAAGCAGGCGGGATCCTTTCCATCTGCGATTATTATTCCGCCGACGATGCCGAGGAGGCCGCTCATTTTGCCGCGCTGGAGGCCAATGAGGACGAGCATCGACACGTGGACACGCCCCTCACCGTTGCCCATGAGCGAAGCCTTCTGGAGGAGGCCGGCTTCCATCGGATCGAATTTTTGCAATCCGACCCCTCAAATCATTTTATTCAGATTGGGTATAAACCGTTATGAACGCGAGAAAATTAGCCTTGGACGTCCTGCTTCGTTGTGAAAAGCAGGGCCAATATTCCAATCTGGCGCTGGACAGTGCCCTCAAAAGGCAAGCGCTTTCTCCCGCCGACCGCGGTCTTGCCACCGCTTTGGTCTACGGTGTACTGGAGCGCCTGCTCACGCTGGATGCCTGCATTGCGGCTCATGCCTCGCGCCCGTCCTCCGAGATCTCCCCCGAGATCCGGATGCTCCTGCGCATGGGCATTTATCAGCTGGCCTATATGGATCGCATTCCGCCGCACGCCGCCGTGAGCGAGAGCGTGGAGCTGGCGGGCAAGCGCGCGGGAGGCTTTGTGAACGCCGTTCTCCGCGCCTTCCTGCGGAGCGGAAAGCAGATCCCGCTCCCCTCCGAATCCGATCCCGCAGCCTATCTTTCCGTGAAATATTCGGTGGGCGAGCCACTGTGCCGCCAATATCTGAAATCGCTGGGCAGAGAGGAGACCGAGGCCATGCTGGAGGCCTTTTCCAAGCAGCCGCCTCTCACCATCCGCTTCAATCCCCTCCGCACCACCCGCGAATCGCTGCTGCAAAGGCTCACGGAGGCAGGGATCGAGGCCTGCCCCACCGTTCTCTCCAAAAGCGGCATCCGCATCCTCGGAAACGCGCCCGTGCCCTCTCTGCCCGGCTTCGCCGAGGGAGAATGGTTCGTGCAGGACGAGTCCTCCCAGCTTTGCGTAGAGGCGTTGGAGGTGCGCGGCGGCATGAAGGTGCTGGACACCTGTGCCTGCCCCGGCTCAAAAACCTTCGGGATCTCGCTGGAGGCCTCGGACCACGCCTCCGTGACCGCCTGCGATCTCCACGCCTCCAAGCTCTCCCTGATCCGCTCGGGTGCCGAACGGCTGGGGATCCGCCGCCTGAGCGTGCTGGAGCGGGATGCCCGCGCCCCCATGGACGAATGGGAGGGGCTCTACGATCGCGTGCTTTGCGACGTTCCCTGCTCAGGATTTGGGGTGCTTGCCAAGAAGCCCGAGCTTCGCTATAAGGATCCCGCCGTGAGTGCAGGGCTTCCCGAGATCCAGCTGAATATCCTCCGCCGCTCCTTCACCTTTCTGCGCGAGGAGGGACGTCTGGTCTATTCCACCTGCACCGTTCTGCCCGAGGAAAACGAGGGAGTGATCGAAGCCTTCCTGCGGGAAACGCCAACCGCCATGCTGAAGCAAATGACCACCTACTATCCACATATCCACGGAACCGACGGATTTTTCGTTGCCGTTTTGGAAAAGCGTTCCGCGAAAGGAGCAATATGAACACCGAAAAAACCGAGCTTCTCTCCCTTTCCCCCTCGGAATTGGAGGAGCTGATGCTTCGTCTGGGCGAGGCGCGCTACCGTGCCGCGCAGATCTTTCCCCAGCTGCATCGGGGACTTTCCCCCTCTGAAATGACCAATCTCAGTCTCCCTCTCCGCGCCAAGCTGGAGGAGGCCTGCCTCTGGCATCTGCCCGTGATCGAGCGCAAGCTGGTGTCGGCCATCGACGGCACGGTGAAATACCTCTTCTCTCTGGCCGACGGCAACTGCGTGGAAAGCGTGGTGATGAAATATGAGCATGGAAACACCATCTGCATCTCCTCTCAGGTTGGATGCCGCATGGGCTGTCGCTTCTGCGCCTCCACCATCGGCGGCCGTGTGCGCGACCTCACGGCAGGAGAGCTGCTGGGGCAGGTGATCGCCGCCGCCAAGGACACGGGCGAGCGCATTTCCAACGTGGTGCTGATGGGCATCGGCGAGCCGCTGGACAACTACGACAACGTGCTGAAGTTTCTCCATCTGGTGAACGAGCCGAAGGGCGTGAACATCGGATATCGCCATATCTCCCTCTCCACCTGCGGCCTCGTGGATCGGATCCACCGCCTGCGGGAGGAAAATCTGCCCATCACCCTTTCGGTCTCGCTCCACGCCCCCGACGATGAAACACGATCGGCCATCATGCCCATCAATCGCCGCTTCGGCGTGGCAGAGCTTTTGGAGGCCTGCCGCGTATATTACGTGACCACGGGGAGAAGAATTTCCTTTGAGTACACCCTGATCGCCGGCAAAAACGATTCCGCCGCCAGCGCCAAAAAGCTGGCCCGCGTGCTCAACGACAGTCTCCGCAACAACGGCGGCGCCCGAAACGCCACCCCCATGCCCATCCACATGAATCTGATCCCCGTGAACGAGGTCAAGGAAACGGGCTTCGTCCACTCGGGCAAGGAGGCCGTGAAGCGATTTGCCGCCATTCTGGAGGCAAACGGCATCCGCGCCACCGTTCGCCGCACGCTGGGAGCCGACATCAACGCCTCCTGCGGTCAGCTCCGCAGAGAAGGCAAAAAAGAGGAAGCAACCGATTAAAGATCCCCTTTCGGCAACAGTATTTCCGAAAGAGGTAACATTATGCGAAAAAAGATCTTCATGGCGTGGCTGCTTTTGCCCGCCATGATCTGGACGGTGGCCGACGGTCTCTTCGGCTTCACCGAAAAGCCGGGCGCGTGCTTCGTGGTGCCCGAGCTGAGGGGAGGCGCAGAGGATTCTCTTTCCTTCCCCGATTGGGCCATCCGAAAAACCGCCTACCGCTATCATGCAGAAACCGAGGCAGGCACCGTTCTGGAGCAATCCCCCGCCGCAGGCACCACCGTTCGCTCCTCCCCCCGTCGCCCTGCCGTGATCACCCTCACGGTCAGTCTTGGGCCGAAGGAGCTTCGCGTACCGGACGTGATCGGTCGGGACGTCCGCGAGGCAGAGGCGCTTCTGCGAGAGCATGGCCTGCGGGCAACCGTGCGCCGCGTGGCAGGCGGAAAAGCCGATCGCGTGGCAGAAATGAGCCCGGCCGCAGGAGGCCGCGCCTCCGAGGGAGACGAGGTCACGCTCACCGTGTTCAGCGGTGAGCGACCAACCGTTCTCTCGGTTCCCGATCTGTCGGGACTCTCTCGCGCGCAGGCGCTGATGGAGCTGTATCGCGCAGGGCTCGGAGCGGAGAGCGTGGAGGAGGAAGCCACCGATGCGCCCGCAGGCACGGTGATCCGCCAATATCCGCCCGCGCATAGCATGGTGGACGAGGGAGCGCGGATCCGCATCACCGTTTCCAAGGGAATCGCTCCCATCACAACCGCAACAGAAAGGACAGCTTATGTATCAAGGTCTCGGACTTGTTATGAAATCCAACGGCGGACTCTTCACCGTTCGCCTTGAGGTCTCGGATCCTCCCTGCCCGCTGGACGGTTTAACCGTTCAGGCACGCGGGCGGGGTGCGCTTCGCCGCCGCGGCGAGCTTCTGGTGGGCGACCGCGTGCGCGTGAGCTACACCGATGCCTCCTTTGCGAGAAATGAAAAAAGAGAGCCCGTCACCGCCATCGACGGCTCCGGCATCGCCGTGGAGGAGATCCTGCCCCGCCGCAATGCCCTCATCCGCCCCCCCCTGGCCAATCTGGACGTT
>JAZRCQ010000076.1:0-21687 GCA_045659845.1 Eubacteriales bacterium | reverse complement strand
AAGCTCTGCGATCGGAATGCGAACCTGCTCCATGGTGTCGCGGTCGCGAACGGTCACGCAGTTGTCTGCGGCCTTTTCGGCATCGCCAACGGTCTCGAAGTCCACGGTGATGCAAAGAGGCGTTCCGATCTCGTCCTCACGGCGGTAGCGCTTACCGATGGAGCCGGTCTCGTCGTAATCCACCATGAAGTACTTGGAAAGCTCCTGATAGATCTCCATCGCCTTGTCGCCCAGCTTCTTGGAAAGAGGCAGAACGGCGGCCTTGAAGGGAGCCAGCGCGGGGTGCAGGTGGAGAACGGTGCGAACGTCGTTCTTCGCCTCGTCGATCACTTCCTCATCATAGGCATCCACAAGGAAGGCCAGAGCCACGCGGTCGGCGCCCAGCGAGGGCTCGATCACGTAGGGGATATAATGCTCGTTCTTCTCCTGATCGAAGTAGGTCATATCCTTGCCGCTATGCTGCTGATGCTGGCCAAGATCGTAGTCGGTTCTGTCGGCAATGCCCCACAGCTCGCCCCATCCGAAGGGGAAGAGGAACTCAAAGTCGGTGGTTGCCTTGGAATAGAAGCAAAGCTCGTCGGCATCGTGGTCGCGCAGGCGGAGGTTCTCCTCTCTCATGCCGAGATTCAGAAGGAACTGATGGCAGTATTCCTTCCAATACTTGAACCACTCCAGATCGGTGCCGGGCTTGCAATAGAACTCCAGCTCCATCTGCTCAAACTCACGGGTGCGGAACACGAAGTTGCCGGGCGTGATCTCATTGCGGAAGGACTTACCGATCTGCGCCACGCCGAAGGGAAGCTTCTTTCTGGTGGTGCGCTGAACGTTCTGGAAGTTCACGAAGATGCCCTGTGCCGTTTCGGGACGGAGATAGACCACGTTGGAGCTATCCTCGGTGACGCCGATGGTGGTTTTGAACATCAGGTTGAACTTCTTGATATCTGCGAAATCATGGCCGCCGCAGGAGGGGCATCCGATTCCCTTCTCCTTGATGAAGGCCGACATCTCATCGAAGCTCCAGCCGGCGGGATTCACGTCGGTGAGCTGATTCTCAAAGGCGTAGTCCTCGATCAGCTTATCTGCACGGTGGCGCATCTTGCACTGCTTGCAATCCATGAGGGGGTCGGAAAAGCCGCCCACGTGGCCCGAGGCCACCCATGCCTGAGGATTCATGATGATGGCGCTGTCCAGACCTACGTTGTAGGGGCTTTCCTGCACGAATTTCTTCCACCATGCCTTCTTCACGTTGTTCTTGAACTCCACGCCGAGAGGGCCGTAGTCCCAGGAATTGTCCAGGCCGCCATAGATCTCAGAGCCGGGGGAAATGAAGCCTCTGGTTTTGCACAGGGCAACGATCTTATCCATTGTTTTTTCAGTGTTGATCATGTTTCTATCTCCTGTTTGTCGATTATCTCAATTATTTTACCACGGATTTCCGTTTCTGTCAAGTACCGCGCTTCACTTTTTCGCGGCTTTCCGCGCGGCCGTCAGGGTGTTTTTCAACAGCATGGTGATGGTCATGGGGCCAACACCGCCGGGAACGGGCGTGATCGCGGAGGCAATGGGCTCCACGGCATCGAAATCCACGTCGCCCGTCAGCTTACCGTCGGCGCGGCGGTTCATTCCAACGTCGATCACCACGGCGCCCGGCTTCACCATATCCGCGCCCACGAAATCGGCGCGGCCGATGGCAACCACCAGAATATCCGCCTCGCGGCAAACGGCGGCCAGATCACGGGTTCGGCTATGGCAAACGGTGACCGTGCCGTTGGCGTGGAGCAGGAGCATTGCCATGGGCTTGCCCACGATATTGCTTCTGCCGATCACCACGCATCTCTTCCCTGCCACCTCCACGTTGCTCCGCTTCAGTAGCTCCATCACGCCGGCAGGCGTGCAGGGCAGGAAATCGTAGTCGCCGATCATGATCTTTCCCACGTTGTAGGGATGGAAGGCATCCACGTCTTTGGCGGGAGAGATCCGCAAAAGCACCTCGTTTTCATCCAGATGCTTGGGGAGCGGCAGCTGCACGAGAATGCCGTGGATGCGATCGTCGGCATTCAAGCGATCCACCAAGGCGTTCAGCTCGGCCTGCGCGGTGTCGGCAGGCAGCTCATGCACCTCGGAATAGTAGCCAACCTCCTCACAGCCCTTCTTCTTGTTGCGAACGTACACCTGCGAGGCAGGATCCTCGCCAACGATCACCACGGCCAATCCGGGGGCATAGCCATGCTCCTCCTTGAAGGCGGCACACTCGGCCTTCAGCTCCTCGCGAACGGTGGCAGAGATCAGCTTGCCGTCAATTCTCTGCGCCATCTTCCTTCTCCTCCTCGGGCTCCTCGTTGCAATCCTCGTTGCAATCCTCGTTGCAAGCATCGCACGCCTCGGGAGTCTCCTCCTCCAACGTGATCACGGGATGCATCACGAAGGAATCCGCAGGCTCCTCCACGATGGTGCCGTCGCTTCTTCTGCGGCGAACGGGCATTTCGCGAACGGTGACGATCTCGGAGATCTTCTTGGGCGCACGGATCGAAAGCAGAAGAATGAGACCGATCAGGAAGCAGGCAAGACCTACGCACTGGGAGATCCGAAGCCCCGTATCGGAAACGACGCCCTGCAGGATATAGAGACTATCGGTGCGGAAGCCCTCGATGAGCATTCTGCCGAAGCCATACCACGTGAAATACATCAGAGCCACCTGACCGTCGTATTTCTTCTTTTTGTAAAGTGAATTGATCAAGAGGAAGCCGATGATATTCCAAACGCTCTCATAGAGGAAGGTGGGATGCACGTTGATCATATAGTAGTTGGAATACTCGTTGGGGTAGAGTCCCATGCGGAACAGATTGAAAAAAGTACCCTCTCCGGAGGGAAGCTCCATCTCGCGCAGGAAGAAGAAATAGCGGGTGGTTTCGCCGATGGGATAGCCATAGGCCTCTCCGTTGAAGAAATTGCCCCAGCGGCCGATGGCCTGCGCGATCATCACGCCGGGTGCGGCCATATCAAAAAGCTTGCGCCAGCTGAGCTTCTTGAGCAAGCAAACCAACACGATGCCAAGGCATCCGCCGATAATGCCGCCATAGATGCCCAAGCCGCCGTTCCAGATCTCAAACACCGATTTCAGCGTTGGGAACCGATCCAGACTGGTGAGCACGTAGTAAAGCCGCGCGCCAACCACGCCGAGGATCACCGTCCAGATGCCCACGTCCAAAAGATCGTCCACCAAAACGTGCTCGGTCTTCTTGGCGCGGTAGGAGGCGTAGAGAAACGCCATCACGATGCCGAGGGTGATGAAAATGCCGTACCAGCGCACCTCAATCGCGTTGAAGAGCGTGAACGCCACCTTGTTGAGGGTGATCTCGGGCAAGCCCAAGCCCTCAAAGCGAACGATAACCTGTTCAGAATACATAATTGTTCTCCTTTTCTATTTTTACCGTCAGTTTCCTTCCGAAGGCGCCTGTGGCAGCACAACGGAAAGGCAATAGGCGGCAGGATCCAGCATAGTGTCCAGAAGCTCCGTCAGCTCTTCGAGCGACAGCTCCTCCAGAACGGTGAGATAATCGAACAGCTCCGCATCATCGAAGACCTGCGTGAGCAGATTATTGGCAATGTCCTCAGTGGAATCATATCCCCGAAGCTCATCTGCATACAGCACGCGCCGCACCCGCTCAAACTCCTCGGGATCGATTCCTCTTTCCCTCACACGGTGCAGATACTCCCACAACCGCCGGGCCACCTCCTTCGGAGAATCACTCTCCCCCGAGATGGCGTGAAAGCCGACGCCATCGGTGATGGAATATCCGTAGGAATAGGATGCCGTGATCACGCCTTCCTCAAACAGATCGCTGTAGAACGCCGCCGAGCGCGAAAACAGAACCGTGCCCAGAAGCGTCATAGCGGCATCTCTGCGCATCCGCTCGCGGGGATCCTCGGGGATCCTGCGATCCTTGATGCCGATGGAAAAGATGGGCTTGGACACCTGCATTTTCGTCTCCGCATAGGGCTGATGCACAGGCCCCATGTCCACGATCCGCTCCCGTTCGATGGAAAATTCCTCCCGCTCCGTTGGCAGGATCTCGTTTGCGATCGAGAGGATCTGCTCCACCGTGACGTCGCCGCAAACGATCAGCGCCATATTGGAAAGCCGATAGAAGGCCTTGTGGCAATCGTAGAGGATCTCCGGCGTGATGCGGGAAATGGATTCCTCGCTGCCGCAGATGTTCCGGCGGATGGGATGCTCCCGATAAAGACCGCACAGAAGGCTTTGGAAGCACCGCTCCCATGGGTTATCCTGATACATGCGGATCTCCTCCGCAATGATCCCGATCTCCTTTTGCACCGTTTGTTCGGTGAAATAAGGCTCTCTCACAAAGCGCAGAAGCTCCCGAAGAGAGTTCTCCGCTTGCTCGGTGCAGCTGAAGAGATAGGCCGTGCGCTGATATGCCGTGTAGGCATTGGCGTCGGCACCGTAGGAGGAGAACACCTCCGTGGAATCCACGCCGTTGCTGTTTTCAAAAAGCTTATGCTCCAGAAAATGCGCCGTGCCGTCGGGAAATTCCGTCCATTGCGCCTCCCCTGCCTTGCGATATCGGTTGTCCACCGATCCGAAGCGAGTGGCAAAAACGGCATAGGTGGTGGTGAGAGGCTTGGGAAACACGTAGATATCCAAACCGCTTTCATGCTTCACCAGCGTGTAGCGCTCCTGAAGACGCTCCGAGCATCGCTCAATCCTCGTCATCCTCGAAATCCCCCTCTCCAAGCGTTCCCTCCAAAAAATACACCACGTCGGTTTTCAGCGATGCCGCCGCACGTCGGATCTCCTCGGAGGTGATGCGGGCGATCGCCTCACTGCAGGCCTCAGGCGTGGAGGGGATGCCCAGCAGCGCCCTGCCATAGTAGAAGGACTCCATAGCCACCGGGCCGTCCGACAGGCGACGGTAGCCGTCGGCCAATGATTTCTTGGCGGCATCCAGCTCGGTCTGCGTGAATTTCCCCTCGCTCAGCAGGCGGATCTGCCGCAGGATCTCTCGCTCGGCCTTCTTTCGGTTTTCTCTTTTGATCCCGCATTGGATCATAAAGGCACCGCTGTGGGAAATATAAGCAGAGGAGCAGGAATAGCACAAGCTCTTTTTCTCGCGCACGTAAACAAACAAACGGGAAACGGGAGACACGCCGAGCATTTCGTTCAGCAATACGTAGGCAGACACGTCCGCACCGTCGGCGCGGCAAGCACCTCGCAAGCCGATCACCAGCTGGCTCTGCTCCACGGGAAGCGCTTCCTCCACAACCAGACCTCGCGCCTCGCGCAACGCGCCCATTCCGCACAGCACAGGGCTTTTCTTCCATTCCACTCCGCAGGGGAAGGCACGCTCCAGCTTTTCCCGCAGCGGGGCGGGATCGGATGGGCCAACGTAGAAGCAGTCGGGGCGAAGAGCGTCGATCCAGCGCCGCCAATAGGCCGTCAGCTCCTCCCGCGTGATCGCCATGGTCTGCTCCTCCGTGCCATAGGACGGAAGCCCCGACGGCTCATCGGAGAACAAAAGCGAGCGGAATCTCTCTGCGGCATACGAGCGCGGATGATTTTTCATGGAGCGAATGGAAACGCACTGCAGCTCCTTTTCGCTTTCCACGTACTTGGCGGAAAGCAGACCGTCGGCATCCAAAAGAGGATGAAAAAGGATCTCCCGCATCAGATCGATCACGCCGTCGGTAACGTCCTCAGCGCCGGCAGGAAGATAAGAGGGATCCAGCAGATCGGCGGCAAAGCCAACGATCAGGCAATTGCCTCTGCGGTAGCTCCGAAGCGAAAACTCCGTTCCCCAAAGATACTCCAGCCGACGGTTGATCTCCGCCATCGTTGGAAATTTTTCCGTTCCTCTTCGCAAAACGGAAAGCAGGAGGGGCGCCATGCAAACGCTTTCCCGATCCATGGGGATCACGGCGGACACCGATAGCATCCCCGCCTTAAAGCGGTCGGTGACGCAGGCCCGCAGGGTGCCGCCCGTCCCCACGGGATAAAGTTTTGGATTCATAGATGCTCCGTTTCTTACGCTATGATATCATATATTTTATATGATACACTATTTTTCTCCTTTTTGCAACACCTTTGGAGAAATATTTACATCTTCTCAATGAACGGTCACCGTCATTCGGCATCGCTCGGTGCGCGCGCCGTGGATCTCGATCAGATAGTCCAGATAGAGCTCGCCCTTTTCCAGAAGCTCGTTTCTCGCCTCCAGCGTATGCACGCAAACCTCAAAGGAGGAAAAGGGGGTGTTATACACGCAAACGTGCCGACGGTGGGGCTCAAACACCAATGCCGTGCTCACGGCTCCGCTCCGCATCATAGTGATCAGCGAAGGATCCTCAAGGCGGAAGGCCAGCTTCGTCACCGAGCCCTCCATTCCCGTCAGCTCACCCTCCTCATAGGAAAGCTCCACTCGCGTGGAGGTTTGCACAAGCCGCCCCTCCATCATGATCTCGGCATCCTCGGGGCCGTCGTATTCGGGATCAAGCTCCTCTCCCTCGTCCTCCTCGGGCAGCTCCTCCTCGTTGAGCTCCTCGTCGCCGTCAAACAAGGGCACCGCAATGCCGCGGCGCAGCGTATGAATGGTGATCATCACCTCACGTCTTGTCAGCATATGCTTCCTCCTTCCGACGGCGCAAAAGCTCCCAAACCCGCATCACGGCTGCCTGCGTTTTCGCATCGGGAATTCTTCCCGCCATCACGTCATCCACCAGCTCCTCCAGCGGCACTCTCACGGGGGCGATAAATTCATCTTCATCAAAATCGGTGTCTCCCTCGGTCAGCTCCTCTGCCAGAAACATATCGATCTTCTCATCCAGCAGAGCGGGAGAGGAATAAAGCGGCCCGAGATAGGTCAGGCGGCCGCAGCTGCAGCCGGTTTCCTCCCGAAGCTCCCGCAGAGCCGCCTCGGCATGATCCTCGTTCTTGCTGTCCAGCTTCCCTGCAGGGATCTCGGTGAGCACCTCGCCGTGGGCATAGCGATATTGTCGCACGCAGGCAACGGTGCCGTCGGCGTACAGCGGCAACACACACACCGCTCCAATATGCTTGGCATATTCCCGAAAGGCAGGGCGTCCGTCCGGGAGTTGGATCTGATCCACGTAGAGGTGCATCACCTTTCCGTCGAAGATCAGCTCCGAGGAAACGCAGGTTTCCTTCAGCATCTCGTTTTCACGTTTCATATCCATTCTTCGATTTCCTTTTCACGGTCATTTTATTTATTATACCACAAAGAGAAAGTTCTGTAAAGGGCTTGCAAAAAACTTTCATATCTGTTATACTGTAAGAGAAGTAATTTTGAGGAGGAAGCTCCATGTTTGTATGCAAGGAAGAGGAATCCCGCACCGCGCTCCTTTTGGGAGCCGAGGCGCTGGAGCGGCTCCACGGTGCCCACGTGGCCGTGTTTGGCGTTGGAGGCGTTGGGGGCTACGTTTGCGAGGCGCTGGCCCGTTGCGGCGTTGGCGAGCTGACGATCGTGGACAACGATCGCGTCTCCCTCTCCAATCTCAACCGTCAGATCATCGCCCTCCATTCCACCGTCGGGCGCTATAAGACCGACGCGATGCGCCAGCGGATCCTGGACATCAACCCCGACTGCACCGTTCATGCCGTGAACGCCTTCTATCTCCCAGAAACGGCCGACGCCATTCCCCTTTCGGACTTCGACTACGTGGTGGACGCCATCGACACCGTTTCCGCCAAGATCGAGCTGGCCGTGCGCGCCGATGCGCTCGGTGTTCCTCTGATCTCCTCGATGGGAACGGGAAACAAGCTGAACGCTTCGGCCCTCACCGTCACCGACCTGTTTAATACCACCGGTTGCCCGCTGGCCCGCGTGCTTCGCCGCGAGCTGAAGCAACGGGGATTGCGCCGCCTGAAGGTGGTCTATTCCACCGAGCCGCCTGCGCACCGCGCCTCCGATGCTCCCGCAATCGAAGAGGAGGGGCACGCCCGCGTGATCGCCTCCCTGCCCTTTGTGCCGGCCTCCGCAGGCCTCCTTTTGGCCTCCGAGGTTGTTCGCGATCTGTCTCTGACCACCGCTCCTCACGCCTGACAGCAAAGAGAGCCGACGGAAAATCCGTCGGCTCTCTTTATTTGATCAGAGATTCTCTCAATAGAAGAAATCAAGCAGAGTCTTGCGAGCCTTTGCTCTCTTCTTCTCCTGAGCGCTCTTCGCGATCGCGGTGGTCACTGCAGCGGTTGCAACAACAGCTACGATCACGGGAATGTTCTTCTTCACGGTGGCAACAACCTTCTCCTTGGTCTCGGGAGACATGGTGAGCTTGGAGCGGATAGCAGCGCACTTCTCGCAGCAGCCGTCGGTCTCCTCAGCAACCTCGTCCTCCAGATCCTCAACCACTTCTTCAACGATCTCCTCAACAGCCTCGTTGATCTCAGCCTCAACAGCCTTCTTGTCGGCGGCGTTGCCGATGAGACGAAGCACGATGGCGATCAGCGTGAAGGCCACGGCAACGATTGCGATGTAAACGATGTTCATAATCTCGAAGGGGCCGGTCTTGGGATCTGCAACCACGTTGGGGAGCAGCAGGTAGGCAATTGCTGCCAGCATGCATGCCATAACGCCGCCGTAGAATACGATGTTTGCGGCAACCTTCCAGCCGTTGTTCTTAGTGTTTCTCATGATTTTTACCTCTCAAATCGAAATTTAAAATATTCTGCGGAATTTGCGGTATCTTCTCTTGCTCGCCGACTTATTGAGGAAGGCGCTCACAACGAAGGTGGTGGCCACGGCGATCAGAATGTTGGCATTCTTCTTAACGAAGGAAGCAACCTTCTTTTTCGTTTCGGGAGTGATCTTCACGGTTTCCCGAACGAATTCACAAGCGCGGCACTTTTTGGAGCAATCTGCCTTGGGGCAGGCCGCACCGTTTTTGCATTTTTTCATTGCAGCCTCCGATCAACGGCCGCGGATCTTGCGGATCTTTCTGCGCATGATCATTCTGTCGATGGCACTGGTAACCACAAAGGTGGCGGCCACGGCGATGATCACCTTGGAATTCTTCTTCACGAAGCAGGTAACCTTTTCCTTGGTTTCCTCATCGATCTTGATCTTGGACTTCGCATTGGCGATGAGATCCTGAACCTTGCTCTCCTTGACGGCTTCCTCAGCAGCCTTGAGTGCCTTCTTCTTGGCATTGGCAGAGGCAACGCGAAGCAGGATCGCGATGATCAGGATCAGAGCGGCAACAGCGGCGATGATCCAAACGCTCATCATAGTGGGAGCGATGGCGAAAGAGCCGTTTGCAAGACCGATCTGAGAATTGGGTGCGATGCCGAGCGCTTCAACGCCCAGGATCAAAAGCAGGCATCCGGCGGCAAGGAGTGCGCAAATCAGCAAACCGACCACGCCGATGATCCAAGATGCTCTGCGAAGACTTTTGGACTTTCTGGTTTCCATTTTATTTTCCCCCTAAAATGTTTTAGTGTACTAATATGATACCATGATTTTTTTCTCTTGTCAATAGCATCCTTTAAAAAAAACAGAAAAATTTCATATTATTTTCCTATATGATCCCGTTTTTCCGTCTTTCAAAGTTGGAGCGCAAACACCACGTGGTCGAAATTCTCCAGTTTATGTAATTTCGCGGCGATCGGTGTCTTTTTCGGCAAGCGGATCAAGGCGATCATTCCAACGTGGCCGGCGGTCCCGCTCTTGGGGGGAGTTACCTGGATCTCAACGGCTCCCACCGTGTCGGAGAGCTTGTCGATCATATCCGAAACGGCTCCAACATCGTCCAGCTCCAGATAAACGAAGAGACGAACGCGCTTGCTGTTCATCATGAATTCGATCTTGGAAACCATCGTGAAGATCAGCATGGCAAGGACTGCCGTGAAGAACGCGCCCTCGTAGAAGCCTGCGCCCGCCGCCAGACCGATCACAGCCGTCACCCAAAGGCCCGCCGCCGTGGTGAGTCCCGTGATCTGCGAATTTCCCTTCTTCAGCAGGATCGTTCCCGCGCCGAGAAAACCGATGCCGCTGATCACCTGCGCGCCGATTCGCATGGGATCGGCCCAGGTCACGCCCAGGATCGAAAGATTGAAGGCACCGATCAGCGTGGTGAGCGCCGCGCCGAGAGACACCATCATATGGGTTCTCAAACCGGCCGCGCGGCCATGCACCTCCCGCTCCATGCCCACGATGCCGCCGCACACCGCGGCCATCAGCAGGCGGATCAGAAGAGTGATATAGTTCAAATCTCCCAACCATTCGAAATATTCGATCAACAAATTCATGCCCGTTCCTCCAAAAAACAAAAATTGGGGCTCTCAGATACTGCCTCGCCCCGGATCGTGATTTTTATTGTATTATTATAACAGATATCCCCCTTTTTGTCAACCTTTTTTTCGTTTTTTTGGATAAAAGTCGTTTTTTTCAAGCAAACTGATAAATTGCTTATGATTTTTGGATTGACATCCCTTCCGATCCATGCTATAATGAAGAAAAAACAAAGGAGGCCATTCTCATGCCCTTTATCGATACCAAAACAAACGTTCGCGTCACGCCCGAAAAGGAGGCGATCCTCAAGGAGCGTCTGGGACGCGCCATTGAGGTCTTTCCCGGAAAGAGCGAATACTGGCTGATGCTCAGCATCACCGATGAATGCAGAATGTGGTTTCGCGGCTACAACAATTTCCCCATCGCCATGGTGGAGGTGAAGCTCTTCGGTGCGGCCGACAACGAGGCCTGCAGCGCCATGACCGCCGCCGTTTGTGCCATTTTCCGCGAGGAGCTGGGGATCAAGCCCGAGCACGTTTACGTGAACTACAGCTTCCACAACGAGTGGGGCTGGAACAACGAAAATTTCTGATCCGCGCAAGAGAGGCGCAGTACCGCTTGGTACTGCGCCTCTTTCCTATTCCTTTGTTCAGATGCCGCGCAGGCGCTCCATCACGCCGTTTGCGCCTCTTCCGAAGTAATCGTGGAGCGTGCGATACTCCTCAAAGAGCTTCGCATACACCTTCTGATTTTCGGGAATGGGATGATATACGCACTTGTCTGCCTTGGAAAGCTTGGCCGCCGCCTCGCTGACGTTGCCATACAGACCTGCCGCCACAGAGGCATAGATCGCACTGCCCAGAGCCCCGGCCTGCGTGCTGCCGCCGATGCGGATGTCCTTGCCCGTTACGTCGGCATAGATCTGCATCATCATCTCGTCCTTCTGTGCGATACCGCCTGCCGCACAGATGGTGTTCACCGTGATGCCGTTCTTTTCGTAGGCATCCAGGATCATCTTGGTTCCGAAGGCGGTCGCCTCGATCCATGCGCGGTAGATCTCCTCGGGCTTGGTCTGCAGAGTCACGCCCAGCAGAACACCCGTCAGATTGGCATTCACCAGCACACTGCGGTTTCCGTTGAGCCAATCCAGTGCCAGAAGCCCGCTCTCGCCTGCCTTCAGCTTGCTTGCCTTCTCGCGCAGAAGCTTATGCAGATTGATGCCTCTCTCTGCCGCCTCGGCCGCATAGTCGGCGGGCACGTTGTTTTTCACAAACCAATCGAAGATATCGCCAACGGCGGCCTGTCCCGCCTCGTAGGTGTAGAAGCCGGGGATCACGCCGTCCTTCACGTAGCCGCAGATGCCTTCCACGTTCTTCTTCAGCGTGGAATTGAGAATATGGCAGGTGGAGGTGCCAACGATCATCATCAGATCGCCGTCGCCCGTGAGATTCAGTGCGGGCATGGCGGCGTGTGCATCGATCATGGGGAGTGCCAAGGGAGTGCCCTCGCAAAGACCGATCATCGCCGCGCCCTCCTTGGAAAGGCGGCCTGCGATCTGATCCATGCCGCAAACCTTGGTGGAAAGCTTGGTGCCGACGATGCCGTCCAGCTTGGGATCCAGCGCCGTGAGGAACTCATTGGAGGGATAACCGCTATCGGCATTCCAGAGTGCCTTATAGCCTGCAAAGGCGGCACTGTGAGTCTCCTCACCCGTCAGCACAACGGAGAGCCAATCGGCCGCCTCCAGAAATCTTGCGGTCTTTTCATAAACCTCGGGAGCCTCCCGCAAAACCTGCAGGATCTTGGGCAGAGCCCACTCGGAGGAGATCTTGCCGCCGTAGATCGGCAGCCATGCCTCGCCGCGCTCGGCCGCCAGAGCGGTGATCTCGTCGGCATGAGGCTGAGCCGCATGGTGCTTCCAGAGCTTCACGTAGGCATGAGGCTCCTCCGCAAACGCGGGATCGAAGCACAGGGGCTTCATCTCCTCGTCCACGGGAAGCACGGTGCAGGCCGTGAAGTCGATGCCCATACCGGCCACGTCGGCAGGAGAAACGCCCGCCTGCCCCAAAACGTCGGGAACGGTGGTCTTCAGCACCTCCAGATAATCTGCGGGATGCTGGAGCGCATACTGCGCGGGAAGCTTCTTGCCGCAGGGCAGAGCCTCGTCCATCACGGCATGAGCGTAGCTCAGCACCGATTCGGCCAGCTCCTCACCCGTGGCGGCGTCCACCAGCACGGTTCTGCCGGAGAGCGTTCCATAGTCGATTCCGATCAGATATTTTTTCATAGTCGTCTCCTTTTTAAGCGAGGACCTTCACCACGGCCTTCCGAACGGAAGCGGGCTGATCGCCAACCGCCATGGAGGGGGCATGAAGCTCATTGGTGAAGAAGATCGCAAAATTGCCCTCCTTCACGAGCAGGCAATGGCAATCCTTGAAGGCAACGTCGGCATAGTGGATGCAGTCCTTTGCCTCCTCATAGGGGGTGTCTGCCTCGGTGGGAACGGTGGGGACATACATCATTTCCTCTCCCTCCAGCATCACCTGAATGTCGATATATTTGCGGTGGCTTTCCGCTCTTGCCGTGTCCTTCAGCTTCAGCGCCCCCGTGGCGAGATTCACGTAGATCTCCTCGGGGATCTCGGTGCCCTCCAGCACGTGGCGGCCATCGGCGGCTCCGCTTGCCAGCAGCTCCTGCAGATAGGCAATAGCGCGGGGGAAACGGGGATGAACAGATGCGTAGTCGGCAAGACGCTCCATGGAATCGATAATCATTTTTCAAACCATCCTTTGCGAATACTCATGCGCATGCGCGCACGTTAGATTTATTGTAGCACACTTCCCTCCCCTTGTCAAGAAATTTCAGGGATTTGTCCGCAAAAAAAAACGTTTGCCACCCGAAAATCGGATGGCAAACGCGATCGATTCAATTCAATTCCTTGCAAACGGCATCCACGATCCCCACCGCGCGCGCCAAAAGCTGGCGGCAAACGTCGGCACAGGTTTCGGGCGTGACGATAGCGTCGGCCGAGGCCGTCAGCTCGCGATCACCGTCCACGAAGAAGCGCATCCAGCGGAACTCGGAATTCATGCGATTGCAGAATTCATAGGCATCGTCCAGCTGAGATCTGCCGAATTTTGCGATGGAAAACACGCGCAAGCCCACGGTCAGTCCATCCTCGTCGAACACGAAGGAAAACACCACGTCGCGGAAAAACTCGCCGTTGTAGGGGATACGCACCACGGGCTGATCGGCCTCGCGGGCATAGCGAACGCCCTGCGCGTCCAGCCTTTTGAGAAACTTTTCTCTGGCGGCATAGGCGGGCGGAAGTGCTTTTCTACCGAAGATCATGGAGATTATCTTCTGCCGTCAGCCGCGCGATGGATCATGATGCCCAGACCAACGCCGAAGATACCCGTGGCAACCAGCAGCGAACGGTCAACCTTGCAGAGGTTCTTCGTGCGAACGCGAACTCTCACGCGCTGAGGAGCATTGGTGGTGATATGGCGAACGCGGCGCTCTCTCTTCACAACGGGAGCGGCAACAACGGTGGATGCAACGGACTCCTCTGCGGTGCCGCTGTCCTTCATTCTCTTGCGCTTCTTATTGTTTGCAATGGTGAGCAGGATCAGAACCACCGTGATCAGGGGGATCAGCACGAGGGTGGCAACGATCAACATATCCATGGGAGTCCAGGTGTTGAGCGCATTCGTAATTTTTTCCCAAATAGTCATAATAACCTCCGATTTTCTCATTTTGAAAAGGATTATGTATTTTTATTATACAACCCCATTGCCGTTTTGTCAATAGAATTTTCTGATTTTTTGCATTTTTTAGAGCTCTTCCCCACCCCGAGGGTCGCTTTTTGCCGAGGATCCTTCCGCAAAAGCAAAAAAACGGATCCGCCGAAGCCCCGGCGGATCCGTTGATCCTGAATTTACGCGCCCTTGAATACGTTCAGGCAATCGTCGCTGACGGTGAAGATCACGCAGTTGCCGTTGATCCAGCCGTCCTTCTCAGCCTTATCGTACGCAGAGGTATCCTTCTCGCCGTCCTTTTCCACGGTGAAGAAGTCCTTCACCTCGGAGGCAGAGGAGAACTTGATGATAACAGCCTTCTTGGCAATGTTCAGAAGACCGTCCATGGATACGTAGATCACCTCATAGTCAGCAGCCTTCTTCATCTGATCCTCGTTGAGCATCAGGGAGAGGATCGCCTTCACGCCTTCGTTCTCGGAATCCAGCGTTTCCACCTTGTATTCAGCCTTCTCGAAGGCCTTCTTCACGGCAGAGGACTTGTCGCAGCTGACCATCGCCAGCAGCATCACGGCAACGAGAGCAAGAGCAAGCAGTCTTTTCATGGTTTTCATTTTCAAAAGTCTCCTTTTCTAAAATGTTTTTGGGTACCTTCATTATAGCACCGACGTGCCTCCTTGTCAACCCTTATTTTCGTTTTTTTCGCTCCTTCTCCGCTTCCCTTCCGGAAAGGAGCTGCAGATAGGCCTTCATTTCAAAGGGCTCCACCGCAGAATCCTTTTTCAGATACAGCGGATGGTGGGGATGTCCCTTCACCGAGGGAGTGCCTGCCTGCACCCATCGGGCACCAAACTCCTCCCCAACGGCCACCATGTCGGAAAGACAGCGAACAAGATAGTCTCTCTTTTCCACCACCGCTCCCCACGCCGCCCAGATCACGGGCTCCTCGCCCGCACGCTCCAGCACCCAGCGGAAGGCCTTCATGTTTTCCCTGTGAAGTGCCTCGTTCATCACCCGATCCATGTGGTCGGGATTGGTGGCTCTCTGCGCGTAGACGTTGAACATGAGGAAGGAATCGAAGCCGTTGCCTGCGGCGATGCGGCTCACGGATTTGAGCGTGTTGTCCAGATTGTCGGGCTCGGCGGTGGAGGGGTTGATGCCGATGGTGATCAGCGGTCGCTTTCCCACCGTGCCCAGCAGATATCGGTATTCGGAATAGAAATCGGGAACGTAGAGCCAACGGTCACGATCGTAGGACGCGCTCCCGTCGCGGTGGGTGAGGGCCTCCTCAAGTGTGAGGATCTCCACCTCAAGGCTACTGGAGGACGGAATATGCATAGCGGTCTCCTTTGCTTAGGTTTCTCACCCTTATTTTACCATGCTTTTTGCCTTCTGTCAAGCCCTGCCGTGGGTGACCACCACCATAGCGGAGTCATTTTCCTCCAGCGCAAAGTGAAGCTCGCCCGCAGAGCAGGAGCAGGCGGCCGTGCCAAACACCGTTTTGCAGGAGGTGCCGTCAAGCTCCAGCGCAAGACTGCCCTCTGCGCGCTCGCTCGCAGAGTTGATCAGGATCACCAGCGAGGAGGCACCGTCGGGCGCCCGCAAGACCGAAGCCTTCACGCTCTTTGCCGTGCAGGCATTGCCCTGCACGCCGCAGGCAACTGCCAGATCCATCACCATCTGCTTGGCAAGCTTACTGCCGTTTGCGGCGTCGGAGCTGGTGAAATCATCGCCGATCAGGGCACGGTCGGAATAAGCCAGCCCCAGATTGGTGGCCGCCAGAAGCGCCTTGCCGTCGCCATAGGTGTTGGAGATCAGCACGGGCTCGCCGCGATCGGTGGAATACAGGATCTCGCCCTTCACATCGCGGAGCAGCTCAAACTGCTTGGTGCCGCGCAAGGCGCAGATCTCGCCGTCCACGGCCACGCGAACGGTGGAGCGGCTGAGCATATCCAGCTCTCTGCAGCCGAACACCTCGCCAAAGCCGTGTCCGGGCACGTGATAGGAAAGCTTGAAATCGCCCTCAAAGGCACCGTAGAAGGGATCGGAAAGCACCGTGCCGCCGCGGCGGATATAGTCCTTGAGCCGTGCCGAAAAGGCAGGAGAGACGGCATAGGGCGAGGGCAGGATCACCAGCTTATAGCGATCGAGATCGGAGGGGAAATCCTCGTGCAGGATGTCCACGGGGATATTTTCCTCCCAGAACATCTTGTAGTAGCCGCTGATGCTGTCCACAGCCACCTTGTTGTCCTTGAGGTTATTGGACGACCACTCCGCCAGATAGGAGCGAATGCTGAACACCAGCGCCACCTCGGCATCCCGCTGTGTGCCCTCGCAGAAATACTTCTCGTTGGAGCAAACCGCGCGGCAGATCTCGCCCGCACGGGTGGAAAGATTGGTGGGACCGCCATCGTAGTCGGTGAGGGCAAAGCCGCCCCACTCCGCACCGAAGCGCTCCTTGCGGTACTGCCAGAAGAGCAGGCCCTTGGCGCCGTGGCGGATGGATTCCAGACAGAACTTGGTGAAGGTCTTGCGATCCACGCGGCCCGAAACGTTCAGGCCGACGCCCCGCAGACCCGCCGTCAGCTCGGACTGCCAATAGTCCTTGCCCATGGCGGCGCCGCGGGTGGCATCGCAGCCAAGTCCCAGAGCGGCACAGTCGGAGGAGGAGCGGGGGAAGGCACTATAGCCCCATTTATCGAACACCTGCGCGTTTTTCCAGTCGTCGAAGGCCATGCTTCCGAGCTTGGGGCAGGTAACGGCGCCGCCGCCCCACGCGTGGGCGATCACGGGCTTGACGTCGTTGGCGCGAATGATATCGGAGCGATATTGAATCTCCCGCTTCACGTTATCCATGTTGAAGAGACGGAAATCGGCGTAGTCGGCGTAGGAGGAGGTCCATCTGGGAGGACGCACCTCGTCGAAATCATTGTAGAAATGCCCCCATGCCTCGTTCAGCGTTTTCACGTCGCCGTATTTTTCTCTCAACCATTGGCGGAAGCGCTCCACGGAGGCATCGCAATAGCAGAAGATACCAACGGGATCCTTTTTGAGATCCACCCATTGGTGAGGCTCGTTCATGGGCTCGTAGAAGGAAACGCAGGCATGCTTGCGGGTCTCCTTGATCACGCCCTCGATGAAGCGACGCTCCAGCTCCCGCACCTCGCCATGGTCATAGCAAAGGCCGGGCCATCCGCCGCCGGGGGTGTTGGGGCGCACGGCAGGCTGAAAAGGAATCTGACGGTCGTCCACGTAGAAGTAGTCGGAATACTTCTTCACGGCCCATTCGGGGCAGGCATGGAGATGGAACAGAAGGCCAACCTCCAGCTCGTTTTTCGCGGCGGTTTCCAGAAAGGTGGAGACGTATTCATAGTCCAGCTCCCCCTCCCTGCGCTCGATGGCATTCCAAACCAGCCATGCGCGCACGGTGTTAAAACCGTTTTCCCGAATGTTGTAAAGATCGCGGTCCCATTGATCGCGCTCGGGAGATGCTCCCCGCAAATATTGTGTGCCGAAAACAAACATAAAGCTTCCTCCTTGTTTCTGCTTTTCTGATGCCTTCATTATATCGCGAAGCCAACGGTTTGTCTTTTCCATATGATCGATTTTCTATGCACATTTTCGTTTTTTGAGAAAATACTTGCTTTCGGCAAAGAAGTATGCTATACTGTGAAAAAAAGGAGGTGAGGCCATGCGATCCCTTGCGCGGCTGGTGCGAAACCGCTTCGGCGGCACTCTGCAAATCCTATATGAAAAAAAGGAGCTCCGGCAGGATTGCTCGCTCCATTGCCATGATTTCACCGAGCTGGAGCTGATTTTGGACGGTGACGGCGAAACCGAGCTGAACGGCAGCACCTATCCCGTTGGCCGCGGAACGGTTTGCCTGCTCACGCCCTCGGATTTTCACGCCTACACGATTCAGAAGCCGCTGGCAATGATCAACGTGCAGTTCGCCGCCGACAGATTGCGCGGTCTCGAGCTTCCGCACGCGGAAAATCCCATCTGCAGAGCCGACGAAAAAAAGCTGCAAAGGCTCTGCGCCATTTTAGAGCAGCTGGAAACCCTTCGCAGTGAGAAGGAGGAGGAAAAGCTATGCGCCGAGCGGTTGCTGGAGGCCGCACTGGCCCTTCTGCTTTCTCAATTCCGAGCGGGAGAGCGCCCGCTTCCCCCCTCCGATCCCATCGGAAAGGCCCTTGCCTACGTTCACGCTCATTTCAAGGAAAATCCCTCGCTGGATGCCATTTCGGAGGCGGTGTACCTGGATAAGCGCTATTTCTGCACCCTGTTTCGCCGGCACGTGGGAAAAAGCTATAAGACCTATCTGCGGGAGATCAAGCTGAACTACGCCGCGCGGCTTCTGCGATGCACAGCCCTTCCCGTAACCGAGATCGCCGCCGAAAGCGGCTACTCCTCCATCTCCCATTTCAACCGTGAGTTTCACGCCTTTCACGGCGTTTCTCCCTCCGAGCTGCGCCGACAGGGGCAGGCCTGAGCAACAACACCAAAATCCGAAGGGCGAGCCTTTAGCGGCTCGCCCTTCTCCATGCAAAAAACAGGAGCGCAGGTCAAAGCCTTTCGGCCTCGCCTGCGCTCTCAGCAAAAAAAAATAGGGGCATAAAAAACGGTGTGGGAATGGCCAAGCGCACACGACCTGTGCGCACGGCAAACCGGAATTTGACTATAAAACCTCTTGCCCCTTTGCAATCAAATAAACCTCTTGCATTACCGCAAGGGTTGCAGGCACGCATATTGCCGCAACGATAACAACGGCTTCAACAAAAATCATCGCAGGCGGCAAAAGGAACAAAGCAAATCCCGTTATCTTGTTTAACACGCTATGGATCGATACCATTTTTTCTTGTGAATAAAGACTGCCGCAATATTCAATGTCTTGATCAACGCCGCCATGATGATCCACACCCATAGCCATATGGGCAGGCGCATCAGGGGCAGCAGCCTTCCCCCGCACACAAGCGCAAATACAAGGTCAGAGGCCGTATCAAGCCGTGCTCCGAATTGGCTGACCGCGCCCGTCCTTCTCGCGATCGTCCCGTCGATCATATCGGTAAGCCCGCAAAGAAGATAGAGAATGGAAAACCACGCCGACGAAAGAGGAAGGAACAGAAGAGGCAGGCTGAACGCCATTCTGCTCCCCGTGATGACATTTGCAATATATTTCTTCATAAATGGAAATTTGTTTGATTGCAATTAACCGGTTTTTAAAAACTATTTTCCCTTTTTCTTTGCAATGTATGAGACTGCAGAGCAAGCAATAACAGCGATGGCAAACGGAATACTGAACAAAAAGCCCGCTTCCCAAGGTGCACTCGTAAAATGATGCTTTTCCGCATGATATCCGCTTGTGCAAATGTTAGTGACCACAATGCACATCATGTTTGTGAGCAGAATTGCAAGTGCTGCAAAAATCGTTGATAGCCTTTTCATTGAAACCTCCTACTTCTGCTTCATGGATTTGATAAGCATTATAGCTCCAAACACCGCAAACAACACCGAAGTCAGCATTACCATAAATGTTCCGTCAATGACTATCATAGACGACTGTGCAATTTTGTCAGCGGCGCCGAAGCCAAATGCCGAAACAGCACCGAACACGATCAAGGAAGCACATCCCAGGAGCAAAATCACAAGACCTGATATTCCAAGAAGTTTTTTGCTTCCGTTGTTCTTCTCGGCAGGCTGTACGCTTGTTGGTTCATCTATATCTTCTTTCACAAGATAATCTATACTGACGCCAAAAAGCTCGCTGTACTTTTTCAGCATTTCCACGTCGGGCGTTGTGGTTCCGTTTTCCCATTTTGAAATCACTTGTCTTGAGCAATCCAGCCGCTCGGCAAGAGCTTCTTGAGATAATCCTTGTTTACGGCGCAAGTTATAAAGTTTTTCAGACAGTGCCATAAGTACCTCCCTTCGCCATAAGTATACCGATTTTGATCATAACAGTCTATACACAGCCGTAGGCAATTTCGCAACATGCGTTGCCATTTTGTATTTTTGTCAAATTCTGATATGAAAGCTTATTTCTTTTCTTATCCGTTTGTTTTGCGCGAGGGCGTGTGCTTGTCTGGCGGAGCATGCGGGGCTCCCCGAAACGAGCGAAGCGAGTTTTGGGGGTTAGCAAGCGACGCCACTTGTATCAAGACAAGCACACGCCCTGCAGTCACGCTTAAATCGTTGACTTATTTTTGTTGACTGATATAAATTTCAAACTTATCGTTTTTTAGATTAAAAATCTTGATATTTTCCTAATTCTGTGATATAATGATTTCGCGACACAATTAAATATTTTCGTCCGAAGTCTATGTTGGTAAAAACGTAGGCTTTGCTTGTCATATCTTCGGACGTGAACTGTGTCGCAACAGAAGCGAAACTGCGTTTTTCGGTGCGTGGTTTCGACTGCGCACCTTTTTGATTTAGGAGGATAAAAAATGAGGAAAATTGTTTCTGTCGTTTTACTTTTAGTGATGGTCTTTTCCATTTCTTCGTGTTCCGGTGCAAACCCGTTAGATTCAGTAACATTGAAATTAGAGGATACTCAACGGTGTAAAGATTGCTCAATTAAATTTTCCACCTCTACGGATATGAGCGCCAGTTATTACATAACACCCGAAGGATTTGAATGGGACAAGCTAGAAGAAAAAGGTTATAAAATGAAAATAACAGTCACTTACGATGTTTATTATAAAAAGGACTGGGATTTAGGGTTCGGATATGCAGGTTCTCCTAAATACGAAGTGTCTGTTGTTAATTCCGACGGTATGGGTAAGATTGATGACAATATGCCAACCGAAACCACTTCTCAAACGAGAACTCTTTCTTTCTCTTCGAAGATTGTTGATTTAAAAAACACAAGGCTCGTGTTAACTTTTTCAACAGATAATATTCAAAACATCATTTACTTTAAAAATATAAAAGTTGATTATCAGTGTTATAAATAAAAGTGATTCTACACAAAGCATATGCATAAGGAGAAAAAAATGAAAAGACTATTACCAATACTTGTTTTATTAGCGCTTGTGCTTGCTTCATTGTCATCATGTGCACCCTCCCACGAAGATCTGCCAAAACAAACAGCAAATGAAATCCCCGAACAAAGCATAACCTATACCAATTTCACATTTGGAAATGTAATTCAAGACGGAAAACAAGCCGTGTTTTTCAATTTTGCATCCGATTATACTGTAACAAAAATGGAAATTGCGGGGACTCTATTAGACAAAGACGGGAACGTTATACATTCTTTTGACGAATCAATAAAATTTGGAACTTCATCTTATAATCCCGAATTCGCTATTAGAATAGACAAAGAGCTTATTAAAAAAGTAACGAATGTTTCCTTTACAAAGATGAAAGCTTATACGACTCAAGAGCTTAATACAAGTACTAACTAAAAATTAAAACATATAGCTACTCTCAACAGTGCCACCATTGAAAATTTTTACGCATCGGGCTCGACAATAACGATGACGAATGAAAAAACCAGCATTCAAATGGATGATAACAATCAAAACGGTTGTGGTTTTCGATGGAATTTGTCGGAAGTAAACTTAAAATCCAATATAATCATCATACAAGAAAGAAGCAAGTTAGAAAATGAAAAAATGGATATTTGGATTTTTAGCTCTTCTTTTCGGTTTCATATTCTCCCAAGT
>JAZRCQ010000075.1:0-10919 GCA_045659845.1 Eubacteriales bacterium | reverse complement strand
AAGCGGTGGACGAATCTTTTGATCTGTTAAAAGAACGCCTTTTGGATTATTATGTGATTGGACACGGAAGAGATAACCGTTACCACGGGGAAGGGATTCCCATTGCTTTTCGGAAGGATCGTTTTTCCTTGTGCGGCTTTCGTCAGGAGTGGATGTCGCTGATGCCCCATAAGCCCGCGAGCAAGCTCAAGGGATTGGATCAAGGCGGATGTCCGCGCGTGTATTCCTGTGCCGAGCTGATCCATCGGGATTGCGATACCCCTATTGCTTTCTATAACACGCACAACGATAATAAAGGGGAATTGGCAAAGGTGGTGGAGAGCACGATTTTGATGCGCGACATTGCCGCAAGCCCCTACAAATTCATCCTTACGGGCGATTTTAACGCTCGCCAACCGGCAGAATCTATCGATTTAATTCTTGCTACCGCCAATTCGCTTGGTACGGTGGATGCTACGGCAAATATACCGGGGTCTTTCCACGGCTTTTCCAAGGCCGAGCCCTATCCCGGAAAGATCGACTATATTTTTACCAATCTTCCAACCGATCCTGAAGAATCCTACGCCGTGATCGACGATAACAGCGATGGTTCGCCCTATTACTCGGATCACCATGCGCTTTGCGCCTTTGTGGAGATCTAAAACAAAATCAAAGCTCCGTGAAAATCCTGGAAAGAGGGGATACACGGAGCTTTTTGTGGATAATAATATTTAGTCTTTCGGTTTTTGATACAAATAGGAATTGTAGGGTTTGGTTTCGTCTTTCAAAATCAAATTCTTCTCAAGCATTGTGTCAAGGAGTGCGTTGGCTTTGCTGTATCCAAGGCCGAGCGCGCGTTGAAGGATTGCTGTGGTGAGTTGTTGTTTTTCTTCTGCGAGCTTGATTGCTTGTAGTAAAAGCGAATTTTTATCTTGATGTGTTGTTTTTGCGGATGCTTGATATCCCATCAATTCATCAATCGAGGTTCCCAAAAGGCTTGCCAATTTGGGGAGAAGTTCAATATCGGGACAACATTTTCCCGATTCCCATTTTGACACGGCTTGATTGGTAACTCCAATCCGTTTTGCCAGTTCTTCCTGTGTCATTCTTTTTTCTTGACGAAAGCGGGTGATGTTTTGATTGATTGGCAGATGACTCATTTTTGCTCCTTTCAGATAATTATTATGGAATCGTTTTGTAGCTACGCTTTTATTTTATCACGGTGCGCATAAAGAATCAATAACGCATTGGTTTGAAATGCTTTTTTTCTTCCAACTTGTGGTTGGAAAATATGCAGAGTATAAATGAAAGACGGGAATCAGAACCCAAGCGTGCGGTTTTATGCAGTGGTAAGCCAAAGTTGGTGGAATCGCACGCTCTCGGCAAGCATAGCTTGCGGGGTTCTGATTCGGAATATGCGCGAAAGAAAAGCCGAGTCCAAGTGGACTCGGCTTTTCTTTGGAGCAGATGACGGGAATCGAACCCGCGTATTCGGCTTGGGAAGCGGACACTCTGCCATTGAGTTACATCTGCGACTCTATTATTATAATACAAAACCCTTTTTCTGTCAAGTCCTTCCCCGAAAAAACTCCAAAAATTACTCCGACAGGATTCGATTGCTTTCGTCCTCCCCGTCGGAGTCTTTTTTAGTTGAACGCAAACACAATAGACAGCATCACGCTTGCAAGCGTTGCCCCCAGCAAGGAAGCGTTGAGAGCAAACAGCCAATGGGTGTTTCTTTTTACAACGTCCCATATGCAATTGAACAATCCGAACAGAACAAGGGGCGCGGTGCAGAGATGGAGCATCCAAAACAGCAATACCATCATTTCATAGCGCGTGCCGAAGCCCCACCCCGTTTCGATCTGCTCAATGAAAACAGGAAGCATCGCGGCGCAATTGATCATCAGGGATAGAAAATTGGCAATGCACGCGAAGATATCGAGCAGCGTGATTCTTTTGCTTTCCATGCTCACTCCTCCTTGGCTTGCAGCTGCGGACCTCCCCGTCCAAGCTCTCGCAAAGGGCAAGGAGGGGAGAATCCGCTCTGAAAATGATGAGTACTTATTCAAAAAAATCGTTATCACGGAACTGCAGAGAGTAGAGACTCTGATAAGTACCTCCCGCCGCCATCAGCTCCTCGTGGGTTCCACGCTCGGTGATCCGACCGTCCATCACCACGGCGATCTCATCGGCATTGCGGATGGTGGAAAGACGGTGCGCCACCACCAATGTGGTGCGGCCGCGGCAAAGCTCGTCCAGAGCCTGCTGGATCATCACCTCGGTGGTGTTATCCAGTGCGCTTGTGGCTTCGTCCAAAATGAGGATCGCGGGATCCTTGAGGAACACGCGCGCGATGCTGAGACGCTGCTTCTGACCGCCCGAAAGCTTCACGCCGCGCTCACCGATCTCGGTGTCGTAGCCCTTCTCCAGCGTCATAATGTAATCGTGGATATTGGCCCTTTTCGCCGCCTCATAAACCTCCTCCTCGGTGGCATCGGGGCGACCGTAGAGAATGTTTTCGCGGATGGTGCCAACGAACAAAAACACATCCTGCTGAACAATACCGATGCTCTTGCGCAGAGATTTCATGGTCATCTGCTTCACGTCCACGCCGTCGATGAGGATCTGCCCGTTGCCATCCTCCAAGCGATAGAAATTGGGGAGCAGGTGGCAGAGTGTGGTCTTTCCTCCGCCCGAGGGGCCAACCAACGCCAGCTTTCTTCCCTTCTCCAAGCGAAGATCCACGTGGTGCAGCACCTCCTTGGTATCATCATAGGAATAGGACACGTTGCGAAATTCGATCACGCCTTTCACGTCCTTCAGCTCCACTGCATTGGGAGCATCCGCCTCGGGCTCCTCGTCCATCACCTCCGCAAAGCGACGGAAGCCGCTCACGCCGTTCTGGAACTGCTCCATGAAGGAGATCAGCGTATTCACAGGGCTGATGAACAGGTTCACCGACACCACAAAGGTGGAATAATCGCCAAAGGAGATCCTGCCTGCATAGAGGAACAGACCGCCCGCGATGAGAATGAACACGTTGAACACATCGGTGACAAAGGAGGTGGAGCAATGGAATTTTGCCATTGCCTTATAGGCTCTTCCGGAGGCATCCACGAATTCGTCGTCACCGCGGCGAAACTTCTCCACCTCGCGATCGGAATTGGTGTAGGCCTTGGTCACGCGGATTCCCGTGACGCTGCTCTCCACCGAAGCGTTGATGGTGGCGTTGCTTTTGCGGCGATCGTCGAAGGCCGCGCGCATCGCCTTGCGATAATGCAAGGTCACGCCCACCAGAATGGGAACACAGGCAAAAATGATGAGGGTGAGAATCCAATCGATGGTGATCAGATAGGAGAAAGACAAAACGATCATCACCGAGCTGATCAGAAGGTTTTCGGGGCCGTGGTGCGCCAGCTCGCACACCTCGAAAAGATCGCTGGTGATGCGAGTCATGATCCTTCCCGTTTCGTTATTATCAAAATAGCGGAAAGGGAGCTTTTGCAGGTGATTAAAAAGATCCTGTCGCATCTGCGATTGCATCCGCACGCCGATCACGTGGCCGTAGTAGTCCACGAAATAGCGCATCAGCATCCGCAGAACGTAAAGTCCCAAAACGATCACGCCCGCCCAAACGATGGTGGCATACATTTTATTGGGGATATACTCATTCAGCATCCGATTGGTGACAATGGGATAGACCATGCCGATCAGCGAGATCAGCAGGGATGCCAGCATATCCATGGCCAACATTTTTTTGTGCGGCTTGTAATACGAAATAAAGCGTTTTAACATGATTGCTCCTTTTCTATTTCCATTTGGAATGCGCCCGTTGGCTTCACGGCGCGTGTGGCCCAGAAGGTTGGAAGCCTCAATTCATGCAGTCGACCGCTTCCGTTGGTGTCCTCAAAAACGTGGGTGAGCAAAAATCCGGCCTCCAATTGGCCGCCGATCTGCTCCTCGATCCCATGGGAAAATTGCACGCCCCATTCCTTCACGTAAGCCTCCTCCAGAAGGCTCGGATCGCTCAGGGGATCGTAGGGCAAGCTGTTCTTCACAGCCGTTTCGTCCTCCTCATCGAAGGCATAGTTCCAGCCGTTATCCAGCCCGCAAAGCAGGATGCCGCCTTCCTTCAGCACGCGGTGGCACTCGCGGAAAATCGGCTTGACCTCTCTTACGTAGCAATTGGAAACCGGGTGAAAGATCACGTCGAAGGTGTTGTCGGCAAAAGGAAGCGGCTTGGTCATATCGCATTGCAGGATCTCCACCTCATAGCCCTCCCGCTCCGCCACCATCCGCTCGCTTTCGCATTGCCGCGCGGAATAATCCAAAACGGTGCATTGTGCCCCCAAGGCGGAAAAGATCGGGATCTGCTGCCCTCCGCCACTGGCAAGCCCCAGCAGCTTTTTCCCCTTCAGCTCCCCCAGCCATTGGTGCGGCACGGGCTTGGTGGGCGTGAGAAGCACGTCCCACTCCCCTTCCCTTGCCTTCAGATAGGTCTCATGGGAAATGGGAATTCCCCATTCCCATCCCTCCTCGATCCATCGATCGATGGTTTTTGAATTGATCTCCTGATATCGCATAGCGCCTCCTCAGGCCAACGGATAGCAAACGCGATTGCTGAGGATCGGCGCTCCGGCGCCCTTCAAGTAGTCTCCCAGCTTTTGCGCCACGTAGCTATGGGGCAAGGATTCATAGGAGCTGAGAGCAGGGGGATTTTCGCCAAACAACGCACGGTAGATCATATGCGCGCCAACGTAGCCCGCCAAGGGCTTACTGTGCTTATGGGCATCATCCACACAGAAGTCATCCCAAGAGACCCCCTGCATAATGAGAACGTTGATCTCGGTCTTCCAATCCAAAAAGGGAACGTTCGGATACTTGGTTGCCGCCGAGCCTCCATACTGCTCATTGTGAGCGGGAAGAATGGCGATGGGAGTGCCGGATGCCTTGCAGGCCTCCACGTAAGCATAAAACGCGGTCACGTCCGATTCCCCGTAAAATCCACACATCAGCACCGCGGCATATTCGCCGTTTCGCATGGCAGGCAAATAGCTTGCCCAGGACTTGGAAACGGTTGCATACCCAACCGAAACGCCCTCCACTCCGTAGGGCTTGCCTTGACACATCTGCGACAGGATCGTGCCGATCTTCGAGCTGTTCACAAAGCTATTTCCAAGGATCAGGATGTTTTTTCCCTTTGCGTTGGCAGAAAGCGGCAGAGCGTTCAGATAGTTGGGGGTTCTGCATTGCACGAGAGAAAAGGCGTTTGCGCATTTCTGCGCATTGACGTCGTCCAGCTCGCGGTAGCTCACCATCAAGGTGACGCGATGCTCCACGCCGGAAACCGTATAGCCGTAAACAAAGCGATGATAATATCTTGCGTCTGCCGAATCGGCTTCCGCATCCAGCAGGATCTCCCATTGACAGTCGGCATCGCCGTGAAGGAAGCTCTCCTGCCGCAGGATCACCATGGAAGCATCTCTTTCGCCCGCGTAAAGCCGTCCTGCCGTTCTGCCCTCGCGCATCATGCTATAGCTGCCGTCATCCTCCGGCAGAACCGTCCACTCCACGGGCAACGGGATCTGAAGCGCCGTTCCCTCCTCTCCAAACACGAAATTGCCAAATACCGTATTCCGAATGGACACCGGCTCCAGCTCCAGATATCCCAGATCGTTGGAATAATCAACGGTTGTTTCCTCATTGCGACTGCCGATTTCTGTTTCGGGCTCTCCCGAGTTTTCCGTAGCCTCACGGCAGGCAGAGCCTCCCGTCATCATCGCCAGCAAGCAAAGAAGCGCAACCCCTTTTTTCAACCAATTCATTGCTTATTTCTCCTATTCAAGATCCAGCAGAACAGCCCTGCAGGGGGCGCCCTCTGCTCCCCCCAGATTGATGGGAACGGCATTGAGCAGATAGCTTCCCTCCGGCACGTGTCCCAATCGAATCCCCTCCAGAAGCACAACGCCTCTTCCGAGCAAAGCATAGTGAACGGGAACGGGAGCATCCTCCGGCCCCACGGTTTGCGATTCATTGCCGATCAGCACGATCCCCGCCTCGCCGAAGGCCTCTGCCGCCTCCAGAGAGACCGTGGCCTTTCCCTTGAGCAGGATCCGGCGCGCCGCCTCCTCGGAAACGGCACCGGCTCTTTTCAGGATCTGCCTTGCATCCTCCGCCGACAGCACGCCATGATGCTCTGCCACAAAGGCTTCTCCGATCGTTTTGCTCAGGGGGATCTGATCGATCGACGCTCCTCCGCGCAGGAAATGCAAGGGGGCATCCACGTGGGTGCCGTTATGAGCACACATCCGAAAGGCCGTTAGCTGACAAATGTCGCCCTTCTCCAATTCCCGAAGCAGTTCCCTCTCCGGCGCAGGATCTCCCGGAAACACAACACAGTCAAACAGCTCCTGCGAAATATCATAGATCTTCATAGACCCTTCCCTTCTCAATCGGGGAGCGTGAGGTCGCCCTCCTTGATCCATCCGATCCGACGGAGCAAAACAGTGAGCGCCACGGAGATCGCGGCAGGAAGCACAAAGCAGATCAGGATCAGACCGATCCAATCCATCGCCACCACGTCGGCGGGATATCCATTTGCAGGATCCATCCAGCCGAGGATAATGCCGATGGGGCCCAACAGACCGCAGGTACCCATGCCCGAATTAATGGCCGCGCCATACATCCGCAGGCTAAACACACAGGTTGCCAAAGGCCCCGTGATCGCCGATGCCACGATGGATGGCAACCAGATGCGAGGATTCTTCACAATGTTCGGCATCTGCAGCATACTGGTGCCGATCCCCTGCGAAACAAGACCGCCCCAGCGGTTTTCGCGAAAGCTCATCACGGCAAAGCCCACCATCTGCGCACAGCAACCCGCCACGGCGGCGCCGCCTGCCAAGGCAAGGCCCGGATCTCCCGTGAGTGCGCCCGTCAGGCCCAGCGCCGCGCAGATCGCCGCACTGCTGATGGGCAATGTGAGGGCGATCCCCATCACCACCGAAACCACAACACCCATCACGAAGGGCTGTGCGGTCATGGCCACCGAGATCAGCTCGCTCACCCAGCCTGCCACCACCTTGATGTAGGGTGCCAGCCAAATGCTCAAAGCTCCTCCAACCAGCAGAGTGACAAAGGGCGTCACCAAAATGTCCACCTTGGTCTTCTTGGACACCAGCATACCAACCTCTGCCGCCACGATGGCAATGAGAAGCACAGCGAGAGGGCCGCCTGCGCCGCCATAGGAATTCGCCAAAAAGCCGACGAAGGCGCAGGTGTAGACCACCAGCGGCGAGGCCTTCAGCGAAAAGGCAATGGCCACCGCCATGGCAGGGCCTGCCACGCTTGCCGCCGCAGATCCGATCTTTGAGAAGAGACTCAGGCCGGGGATCAAGCCGATGGCATTGAAGATGGTTCCGATCAACAAGGAGGCAAAAAGGCCGTGTGCCATAGCCCCCATGGCATCAATAAAGTATCTTTTACATAATAGCTTCAGTTTTTCCTTCATCATAGAAGTCCTCCTTATTTCTGTTTGCCATCATTATAGCACAATTCCTTCGGGAAAACAATACCAAATCCTTTATTTTCCCCCTTGTTTTTCCTTTTTTTCGCCCGTTTTTCAAAAAGAAAAAAGGAGACGCCGCCCAATGGCAACGTCCCCCTCCGCTCAGGCGATAAGCGGCGGCCTCCCGCACGCTTCCGCTCTCACGGATCAGTTAGGATCAACTGTTCAGTTGGTCTTCATGGAGTTCTCGTAGGACTGGATCATCTTCTTAACCATCTGTCCGCCAACGGAACCGGCTTGCTTTGCTGTGATATCGCCGTTGTAGCCCTGCTTGAGGTTTACGCCAACTTCGTTCGCAGCTTCCATCTTGAAGCGTTCCATAGCTTCCTTTGCCTCAGGAACCAAGGTCTTGTTACTTGCCATTTGTTTCTCCTGTTCTGAACGGTCAACGATCGCTTTGCTGCGCTCACGCGCGGCACGTCCGCCGCCGTTCTTCTATCTATATTCATGAGCGCAGTTTCCCGCGACTCTGTTACTATTGTTCGCCGCCGAATCCGAAATATGAATGGAAAATTCTATCATTTTCGAAGTCTTGCGACAAAAAAAGAGGAGGCTCGCCAAAGGCGAGTCCCTTCTCCTGCACAACGGCTATTCGCCGCTCCCCATAACCTCCCGATGGCGGATCGGATAGTAGGTGATGACGCCGTTCCTCATGCCGATCACGCCATTCTTCTCTCCGATATACACCGCGCCATCCTCCATCACCACCATATTGGTGAAGTGCAGATCCCGATTCTTCTCGGCCTTCACCCACCATTCGGGCAGCTCGTGCTGAACCACGGTGATCCCTCGGATCTGCTTCCCAAGGCTCTCCGGATCCGGCACGAACGGATCAAATCGCAGCTCGGTGAAATTCCTGCCGGAAACGGCGTAGACCACCTTTTCGCGATCCATATCAAAGTTTCCCCAGCGCGCGGCAGAAAGAACGGCATATCCCTCAAAATCCAAGGGCTCTGTGAGATAACTCCGATCGGCTTCATCATCATACAAAAAGCCTCTCACGCTGGTGTGGCCTGCCTTTTGCGACGAATACGTCAGGATCAGACACCAATGGTTGGCATGGTACAAGCCAACGCAATATTCCTCTATGATCATTTCCCAGCTTTGCGCGGCCTCATTGAACTGATACACGCCCGTGGAGTCTCCGCGCAAGCGGAAGCAATTGTGCTCCACTCCTGCCTTCACGATATTCAATCCGCGCTCATCGCGATAGTCCTCACCATAAACCGAAAGCTGACCGTCCAGCACCGCAACGTGGTTCCACGGGGCATCATAGCTCGTTCGCTCCGACGAGTGAAATGCTCCGGGGATCAAATATTGCAGATTCGGATAATTGGAATGCACGGGGATCGCGCCCTCGGGAATCGGAGCCTCGTTTTGCAGATCGTTGGGAGGCAGGATCACCACGCAGGAGACCATCGCCATGCAGGCCAGCAGAATGCACACGAAGGAAAGATGCCTCCAAGTCCGTTTTTTTCTCATTTGATTTTGCATTTGTCATCCGTCTCCTTTTTGATGCATCCTAAAAGCAATGCCTTGTTTGCGCAAATCGAGCCATTGCTTTTTGTGCGGTCGTCATTTTCATTATATCATTGTTGCCCGAGGATGTCAACATCATTTTATAAAAGCATCCGAAACATTCCTGAGGCGTGCCGCCGCAGGGAATACCCGTTGGAAGAAGGGCTCCCATAAAAATTTACGCTGTTTCGTTTCTTTATTCATAAAAAAGGAGTATACTGATGTCAGTTCCACAATTTTTATCCGCAGAAAGGAGTTATTATGGAAAAAAAGAGTTCCCGCCGTTATTGCTTCCGAAGCATGATCATTCGGCGGATGATCATTGCTCTGCTTCTGATGATCCAGCTGACCTTTATCGTGGCATCCATCCTCTATTATTCCAAGCTCCTTTGGCTTTCCTTTGCCCTTCGCCTGCTCGGATTTCTCACGGCCTTCCATCTGCTCACGCATCCCTATCCCTCCGCCATGAAGATCTCGCTGGTGTTCACCATCCTGCTCTTCCCTCTCTTCGGTGGGGCACTTTATTGGTTCTTTCATTTCCAAACTCCGACCCGCGGCTACAAAAGAGCCCTGCGGCGGATCCGCTCGGCCACGGATTCCGCCTATCGCGCCACGCAAACCGACACGCAGGCCGCCATGTCCGAGCTGCCTGAGGCTGCGCTTCTGATCCGCTATCTGGATCAGATCCCGAAATTCCCCGTTTACGGCCACACCGACGTGGCCTATTATCCCGACGGCGCCGCCTTTCGAGATGCTCTGCTGGAGGCTCTGCACAACGCCGAGCGGTATATTTTTCTGGAATACTTCATCATCGGCGAGGGCGTCTTTTGGGATGCCGTTCTGAGCGTTCTGCAGGAGAAGGCCGCCCAAGGGCTCGACGTTCGCGTGATCTACGACGATCTCGGAAGCTACGTCACCCTCCCGCACCGATATGCAGATCGCCTGCGAGGACTCGGGATCCAATGCCGCCCCTTCAATCCCTTCGTCCCCTTTCTCAAAACGGTGCAAAACAATCGCGATCACCGAAAGATCGCCGTGATCGATGGACGCATTGCCTTCACGGGCGGCATCAATCTGGCCGACGAATATACCAACGATCGCGAGCGCTTCGGCCATTGGAAGGATTCTGCCGTGAGGCTTTCCGGCAACGGCGCATGGAGCCTCGCCGTAACCTTTTTGCAAACCTGGAGCTTTTTGGTGAACCGACAGGAAAATTGGGAGGTCTTTCATCCTCTTCAAGGCACTCTTCCGCCAACTGTCGGGCGCGTGCAGCCCTATGCCGACAGTCCCATCGACGGCGAGCACGTTGGCGAGCAGGTGTATCTTCGGATCATTCAGGCCGCCGAGGAAAGCCTCTATCTCACCACGCCCTATCTTGCCCCCGACGATAGTCTGCTCACCGCTCTCAAGAGTGCGGCAAAGTGCGGTGTGGACGTTCGGATCCTGCTTCCCGGAATTCCCGATAAGCCTCTCGTGCAGTTCACCTCCCGCTCCTACTATCGCGAGCTGATCGAAGCCGGTGTTCGCATATTTGAATATACCGAGGGCTTTGTTCATTCCAAATGCATGCTTGCCGACTGCACGGTGGCAAGCATCGGCACGGTGAATCTGGATTTCCGAAGCCTCTACCATCATTTTGAATGCGGCGTTTGCCTCTATCGCACGCCGGCCCTGGAGCAGATCCGCACCGATTTTCTGACCACGCTGGAGCGCTCCCGCGAGATCGTCCTCTCGGATTGCAGGGCGGGGCTCTGGAAGCGCTTTTGGCAGGACGTTTGTCGCCTGATCGCTCCGATCATCTGATGCATCGCCATAGCCGCATCGTGAGCTTTTCTCTCCACAATCAAAAGCG
>JAZRCQ010000074.1:0-3826 GCA_045659845.1 Eubacteriales bacterium | reverse complement strand
AAGGGCAATGAGACCATGCTGGACGTGCTCAATCGCTTCTGGGGAGATTTCTCCGAGCAGCTGAAGCTGGCCGAAGCGACTATCGGAGAGAAGAGCATCGAGGTTCCGCAGGAGGAAACCGATTTTCTGTGCGAAAAGTGCGGCCGCAGAATGATCGTTCGCAACGGTCGGTTCGGAAAATTTGCGGCTTGCCCCGATTATCCCACCTGCCGCAGCACCAGAGCGCTCACCACGGGCGCCGAGGTGGAAGAGGAGACTGAAAAGAAGGCTACCCCCGCTCCCACCGATATGGTGTGCGAGAAGTGCGGCGCACCCATGATCCTCAGAAGCGGCAAGTTTGGTAGCTTCTATGCCTGCAGCAAGTATCCCGAATGCAAGTTCACGAAGGCAAGAATGAGAGACACGGGCGTTCCTTGCCCCACCTGCGGTGCGAAGGTAGTTACCAAGTTCGGCCGGAATCACACGGTGTTCTATAGCTGCGAAAAGTATCCCGAATGCTCCTTCTCCTCTTGGGATATGCCCACAAAGGAGCTTTGCCCTCAGTGCGGCAAGATGCTGTTCCGCAAGAAGGGCAAGAGCCTTCTCATCTGTCATGACAGCGATTGCGGATACTCTCGGGAGTTCGCAGAGGCGGCAGACGCGGCAGAGGAAATCAAGGAATGAGCGCGGAAAAAACAGGGATCCCTTGCGTAACCGTCTACGGCGCAGGTCTGGCGGGCTGTGAAGCGGCCCATCAGCTGACTCAGCGCGGAGTGCGGGTTCGATTGGTGGAGATGAAGCCGAAGCAGTTTACGCCGGCCCACCACTCGGAGGGCTATGCGGAGCTGGTTTGCTCCAACTCTCTGCGCTCGGATCAGGTGACGAACGCCGTGGGGCTTCTCAAGGAGGAGCTTCGCCGAAGCGGCTCGCTGATCATGGAGGCGGCCGACGCCACTCGCGTTCCCGCAGGCTCGGCGCTGGCGGTGGACCGTCATCTGTTTTCCGATTACGTTACCAAAAGGATCCGCGAAAACGAGCTGATCGAGATCGTGGAGGCGGAAGCAACCGGAATCGAGGAGGGGGCCGTCAGCGTGATCGCAACCGGCCCGCTCACCTCGGATGCCATGGCAGACTATATTTCCAAGGAGCTTGGCTGCGGCAGTCTCCATTTCTTCGACGCCGCCGCACCCATCGTGGATTTTTCCACGGTGGATATGAGCATTGCCTATTTTGCTTCCCGTTATGATAAGGGCGAGGCCGACTATCTGAATTGCCCCATGAGCAAGGAGCAATACGATGCCTTCTATCATGCCTTGATCGAGGCCGAGGAGGCTGAGCTGAAGGATTTTGACCGCGAGAGTCAGAAGAAGCTGAAGGTCTTTGAGGGGTGTATGCCCGTGGAGGTGATGGCAAAGCGTGGCTATGAAACGCTGTGCTACGGCCCTTTGAAGCCCGTTGGTCTGAAGGATCCCCGAACGGGGGAGGAGGCATATGCGGTTGTTCAATTGAGAAAGGAAAATGCGGAGGGCACCATGTTCAATCTGGTGGGCTTCCAGACGCATTTGAAATTTCCCGAGCAAAAGCGAGTGTTCCGCATGATCCCCGGACTTGAAAACGCGGAATTTCTGCGCTATGGCGTGATGCATCGCAATACGTATCTGAATTCTCCGGAGCTGCTCACCGCCACCTATGCCATGAAGGATCGCCCCAACGTGTTCTTTGCAGGGCAGATGACGGGCGTGGAGGGCTATGTGGAATCGGCCGCCAGCGGATTGGTGGCGGGGATCAATGCGGCGCGGTTTGCATTGGGTGAGGAGAGCCTCGTTTATCCCGAGGAAACCATGCTCGGCGCAATGGCAGCTTACGTCAGCCGCGGCGGAGTGGGCTCCTTCGTCCCCATGAACGCCAATTTCGGCATTCTGAAGCCGCTTGGCTATAAGGTTAAGGGCGGAAAGCTTGCAAAATACGAAAAATTGGCAGCACGCTCGTTGGAATGGTTCTCTGCAAACGACGGAGACCGGTTGGCAGAACAGGAAGAAGGACGATCCGAATGAAAGGTCGGAATGAAATAGAGCTATATGAAGATAATTGTTGACTTAATGGGCGGAGATCATGCACCGGAGGAAACGCTGAAGGGCGTATGTCAGGCGGCGCAGGAGTTCAATGCTTCTTATATTCTGGTTGGAAACCGTCCTCAGTTGGACGAGGTGGCAGAAAGGAATCATCTGGATATTCGTCGCTTCGATATCGTGCATACGGAAACGGTGATCACGATGGAGGATGATCCCGTGTGCGTTGTGCGCGGAAAGAATGATTCCTCCATGTCCGTGGGCCTGAAGATGTTGGCTGAGGGGAAGGGAGATGCCTTCGTAAGCACAGGCAACACCGGTGCGCTCTTCACGGGAGCCACGCTGATCGTTCGCAAGATCAAGGGTGTGCAGAGAGCCGGGATCGGCAGTATTCTCCCCTTTGCGAATCCCACGCTCCTTCTTGACACGGGGGCAAACGTCACCGTCACCGAGGAGAATCTGGAGCAGTTTGCGGAAATGGGCGCGGCTTATATGCGAAAGATGTATCAGCTGGAGTCGCCGAGAGTGGGACTTCTGAACAACGGAGCGGAGTCCTGCAAGGGCACCGAGCTGCAGAGGGCGGCCTATCAGCGGCTGATGGTAAATGAGTATATCAACTTCGTTGGCAACGTGGAAGGCAACACAGCTGCCCACGGCGGCTGCGACGTTCTCGTGGCCGACGGCTTCACGGGGAATATCTTCCTCAAGGGCGTGGAGGGCGTTGGAAAGCTCATCCTCTCCAGCCTCAAGGAGGTATTCTATGCCACCCCCGCCACCAAGCTGGCGGCATTAACAATGAAAAAACAGTTGGGAGAGCTGAAAAAGGCGATGGATCCCTCCGAACACGGCGGCGCGCCGATCCTCGGCATATCCAAGCCCGTGGTGAAGGCACATGGCTCCTCCAATGCAAAGGCCTTCAAAAATGCGATCCGCCAGGCGATCTCCTATGCGGATTCGGAGGTTATCTACGATCTTGCAGAGTGCGCGGCGCGCTTCTCAGAGCGTAAAAAGGCCGAGCGTGAGGCCAACCGCGCAGAATAATCGCGCAGAATCATGATCAAAAAAGGAAGGAAGTGAGAGCGTGGAACGTGATATCACCATTTTAGAGGCTCGCATGGGCTATACGTTTCGGAATCGGGAGCTTTTGGAGCGCGCTCTCACCCATTCCAGCTTCGCTCATGAAACGGGCGAAAAAAATCACCATTTGCTATGCAACGAGCGGTTGGAATTCCTTGGAGACGCCGTTCTGAAGTTCATTTCGGCACAGCTGCTCTACAGAAGATTTCCAAACGTGGCAGAGGGAGGGCTTTCCTCCATGCGATCGGGGATGGAGAAGGATGAGCGGCTCGCTTCCTATGCAAAAAGACTGGGACTGGGGGAGTTCATCCGCTTCGGTCACGGTGAAGAAAACAGCGGAGGAGCCGAAAAGCTTTCCAATCTTGCCAATGCCTTTGAGGCAGTTCTGGCAGCTGTTTATCTGGATGCGGGCATGGAGGCGGCTTCTGCCTTTGTCACACCGTATCTGGAAGCGGAGATTCCCGTGCTTTTGCAGGGAGATGAGGATAATAAAACGCTTTTGCAGAAGTTTCTGCAGCAGGACGGTCACATCAATCTTCGCTATGAGCTGGTGCAGGAAAGCGGCCCCGATCACAACAAGCGCTTTTTTGTTGAGGTCTATCTGGATTCCAATCGGATCGGAAGGGGAAGCGGCACAAGCCGCAGGCGAGCGGAGCAAGAGGCTGCAGCGGATGCGCTTCGCTTATTCGACGTCATGCAGG
>JAZRCQ010000073.1:0-4320 GCA_045659845.1 Eubacteriales bacterium | reverse complement strand
ATGGCTACGATCCGACTTCCGCCTCGCCGTCGTTTTCGCCCGGGACGAAGGGATAGCGGATCTCAATGGATGCGCCGATGCTGTCGAGATAGCGGAGGTTTTCCAGAATGAGGCGGTTGGAAACGCCCGTGCAGGCGCGATGCACCTCCTCATTCACAGCCTTCACGTCGAAGAGGAAGGTGTCGGCATAGGGGAGGATGGCATCGATGGCACTGCGGGAAACGTGGCCGCAGGTGTCGATGGCGAGGTTGATGCCGCGAGCCTTCAGAAGCTTGGCAAGCTCCACGCACAGGTCGATCTGCAGAAGCGGCTCGCCGCCCGAGAAGGTGACGCCGCCTCCGCTGGCCTTCATAAACAGCTCGTCTCGCAGAAGCTCCTCGGCAAGAGACGCGGCCGAGCGCTCCTCGCCAACCGGCTCCAGCGCGCCGTGCGGGCAAACGCCGCGGCAACGGCCGCAAGCGGTGCAAAGGGAGCGGTGGAACGTGTGGCTGCCGTTGATCTCCCGATTGGCTTTGCAGAGCGAGGTGCAGGCCAGACAATGGGTGCAGAGATCGGCATCGTAGAGCAGCTCTCTTCGGGGAGAGAGGGACTCGGGATTGTGGCACCACTTGCATCGCAGAGGACAGCCCTTGAAGAAGAGCGTGGTGCGGATGCCGTCGCCGTCGTGGATCTCAAAGGGCTTGACGGAAAGGATCATCCCATCACCTCGCATTGCTTGATGAACATATCCTGCTTGGTCTTGCTCAGCTTCACGAAATATTCGTTCCAGCCACAAACGCGCACCTGCAGGGTGGAATATTTTTCGGGATGGAGCTGTGCCTGACGCAGAGTCTCACCGCTGACGATATTGCCCTGCGCCGCAAAGCCGCCCTGCTCAAAGAACACCTGCAGGAGAGTGCGGAAGGCGGCAAGGCCGCGCTCGCCCTCCACGGCGGAGGGGTGGAGCATAAAGTCCAGAACGGTGGCGTCGAGATAATCGGCCGAGTCGATCTTGAGGATCGATTGCATCAGAGCCGTGATGCCGCCGCGGTCCATGCCATCGGTGGAGCAGAGGTTTTTGGAAACGGGGGTGCCGGCCAATCGACCGTCGGGCGAGGCCGCAGTCTTTGGGGCTATGTTCACGCAATGGTAGACCGAATCCAGCCCCAAACGGAGCGCACCGCCGCGCTCCAGCCTTTTTCCGCAGTAGCGCTTGGCCATATGGTCGGTGATGGCAACGGTGAGAGCATCGGGCTCGGGAAGCGCGTTGCCGTATTTTTCCTGATCGGCCAGAATGGTGGCGCGGAGCGTTTCAAATCCCTCCCAGTTTGCAAGCAGGGCCCGGCGAAGCTCGGCCAGGGTCAGCGCTTTCTGTTCATAAACGAATTTCTTCACCGCCATCAGGGAATCCACCACGGTGGCAAGACCGAAGGGCTTGAGGGAAAGATTGTTGTAGGGCAGGGGGAATTCATGCACGTCCTTGCCTTGCTCCATGCAGTCGCGGAAGCTGGAGGAATAGATGGGGGAGGGGTTCACCAGCGTGCAAACCTTTTCCTGCATCTGCACGAATTTCAGATCGAAATCCATCGCGGCGTCCAGCTGCTGCAGAAACACGCGGAAGAAGGACTCGAAATCGGGGATCTCCATCGGCGTTTCGGGGCCGACCTGCTGATCGGTGAGCAGATCGCGGCCGCCGTTCAGAGCAAACTCGATACATTTCACCATGTTTAAGCGGTCGGGGGCGATCTCGCCCTCCTCCTTGCCCATGATGATGGGCTCGTAGCAGCCGAGGATCACGTAGTCCTGCGCGTCGCTGCGGGGAATATCGATGCGATCGTAGCCGCGATACACGGCCTCGTCGTTCACAAGGCAAATGCTGTTGTTGCCGCCTCGGATCATGCGAAGAACGAGATCCAGAAGGGCGGGATCCAGATTCTTGTGATAGCGCACGTGGATCTTGGGATCGTAGATGGAAAGAGAATCGTAAACGCGGAGGATCAGATGGCTGACGGCGTTGGTGCGGTCGGAGCCGTCCTCGTTGCTGCCGCAGATGGTGAGAGGCTGCTGGGCAAATCCCTTGGCGGCGGTGAAATGCAGGAAGAAATAGGCAAAAAGCTCCTCTGCCTCGCGAGGGCCCTCCTCGGTCTTCAGCAGCTCGCGGCAGAAGGGCTCGTAGAGCTGATCGATGGGGCCCAGCGTGCGGCCGCGCTCGATGCCGATCTCCTCAAAATAGAGATAGAAGACCGAGAATTGCATCACGTCGTAGAGATTGGCGGGAGGGCCCTGCAGAAGATGAGAGACAGACTCGGTAAAGTCGGGCACGTTGAAGCTGCGGGAGTAGTCGCGGATGCGGGTGAGCAGGCGCAGAATGGCGCGATAGCGGATGGCCACGGATTCCCAGAAGATCCATCTCGGATCATTCTCGCTTCCCTCCGGAAGGGTGGCCTTTTGTGCCTCGGCCTTTTCGAGGAGCCCCGGGAAGCCCAGCTCCAACAGATAGCTCCAATCGGGCACGGTGTGCCAGAAATCGGTGTAGGCTGTGCCGAGGCCAACGCGGGCGCGCTTCACCATTTCGGCAAACTCCTTGGGAAACAGCTCCTTGAGGACCTTGGGACGGCGCGTCTGAAAGAAGGCGCGGCAAAAAACGTCCCTGGTGGCGAAATCGGAAAAATCGATGCCAAGCCCCAGCTTTACGGAGAAGGGAGTGTGCTCGTTGATCTCCAGGCGCACGTTGTCCAGAAGGTAGGCAAAGGCCTCGGAGCAACGGATGGGATAGGGACGGGGATCGTCGCTCTGCTGCAGCTTCAGCAGCTGCTCGTAGAGCGCATCGGGATCCTGCCCCGTGGCGGGATCGAAGCGAGCGGACTCAAATTCATTTTCAACGTAGGGACGAGCCTGAAAAACGGGATCAAATCGCATAGCAAAGCTCCTTTCGGCTTATTGACATCAGTATAGCACGGCGAGGGATCGGTGTCAATGCACGAAAAAAACAAAAAGATGCACAAATCCGTCATTGACAGGCGAACAAAAACGTGCTACAATAAAAGGGGGGTGATCCGATGAAATACGATCTGAACGTGGCCAGAATCCTGAATATCTGCCACACTCGCACCGAATCCTGGAAAAGACATCGCCGTTTTCCGCGCGGAAGAGAGGCGCTGGTGCTGTTTTTGGAGGGAGAGATCGACTACCGATTCGAGGACAAAACCGTCACGGCGAGAGGCGGAGATCTTCTGCTTTTGCCGGGAGAGCTGGCCTACGACGGAGCGAGAAAAACCAAAAGAGTGGATTTCTACGTGGTGGATTTCACCTGCGGCGAGGGCGACGGACTTTCCTCGCTGGGGGCCCCGATGGCGGTGCGCCTGCAGGACGCGGAGGCGATGCGGCGGAGCTTTGAGGAGGCTCTGCACGCGTGGGAGAGCCAGCGCGTGGGCGCGCAGATGGCGCTGAAGTCCTTTGTTTACGGGGTGCTGGGCGGCTTGGTGGACCGAACGGCCACGGGAGAGCGAGCGGAGGCGGAGAGCGAGGTGCTTCGCTATATCCGCGGGCGGCTGGAGGATCCGAGCTTGACGGTGAAGGAGCTTTGCGAGAGATTTTTTCTCTCGGAATCTCAGCTGCGGAGAAACCTTGTTCGCGCCACGGGACACGCGCCGAACGAATATATCACGTTGCTGCGGATCAACCGCGCCAGGGGGTTGCTTCTGGAAACGGATCTGCAGGTGAAGGAGATCGCAGCGAGATGCGGCTTTTCCTCGGCCTACTATTTTTCCAGATGCTTCACGGCGCAGGCGGGCGCATCGCCCAGAGAGTTCCGCCGCCGCTACGGCGAGAGCGATCAGAGCAACTGAGAGCTTGAGCGAACAAATGCGGGATAAGGGTGTTGGTCAAGTTTTTCAAAGCTTCATAGTAAATTTCAAAGCCCTTGCCTTCCAAATCAGCCTCCCCTGTGTAAGGGGAGGTGGATCGCGCAAGCGAGACGGTAGGGTTGTTTTTTTAAAAGCTTAAAGTCCATAGTTCACAACCCTTCAGTCGCCTATTCGGCGCCAGCTCCCCTACGTTAGGGGAGCCTTTCGGAATGCTGTTCCTCTAACTAGGATTTTGCAAAATTTTTAAGTTAGAAATCTAAACTTCAAAGCTCATGCTTTCTAAATCAGCCTCCCCTGTGCATAGGGGAAGGCGCAAAGTGCCGACGAATTTGCCTGCGAAAAAGATCGCGGTAGCCCGCGGAGGGAGACGGAAGGGGTGGTTTTAAGTCTTTTGTTTTAACCCCTTCATCGCATCTGCAACCGATCATCTGCGCCCACACAATGAAAAAAGGCCGCACCCGTGACGAATCACGGG
>JAZRCQ010000072.1:0-5552 GCA_045659845.1 Eubacteriales bacterium | reverse complement strand
ACCATGTCGTCCAGCAGGGTGAGGATGCGGGGGCTGATCTGCTCCACGGGGCGGCAGATCTTGCGGAGGGCTTCGTCGCCCTCGGTGAGAATGTTGAGTTTAGCCATAGTAACGTTTCCTTTCGGGGGACTCGGCCCTTAGAGGCTCGAGGGATTGAGATCGATGCTCAGCCGCACCTGCTTGAGCATGCCGTTGCCGTAGCGGCAGAGCAGGGTGCTGAAAAATTCAAGGGTGCGCGCGGTGAGGCGGCATTTGATCACCATGCGCATGCGGTAGCGGTTGTCCACGCGGTAAACGGGAGCCTCGAAGGGGCCGAAGGGGATCAGCTCCACCTCGCGGAAGGTCTCCCATTGCCGCAGCTCGTCGAACTCCTGCTTCATCCGCAGGGTGGCCTGCCCGAGAATGAATTCCTGCTCGCAGCTCACGGTGATGAGAGCAATATCGCAGCAGGGGGGGAAGCAGAGGAGGCGGCGCAGGCGGATCTCGCGCTCATAGAAGGTGGCGTAATCCTGCTCTGCCGCCAAGCGGATGATCTCGTGATCGGGATTAGAGGTTTGGATCACGGCTCTTCCGGCCAGCGAGGAGCGTCCCGCTCTTCCCACCACCTGCGTGAGCATGGCGAAGGTGCGCTCGGAGGCGCGGTAGTCGTCCACGTAGAGGGAGGAGTCGGCCAGAAGCACGCCCACCAGCGTCACGCGGGGAAAATCGTGCCCCTTGGTCACCATCTGGGTGCCCAACAGGATATCGGCCTCGCCTCGGCGGAATTGGCCGAGGAGATGATCGTAGGCGCTTTTGGAGGAGGTGGTGTCGGCATCCATCCGCAGGATCCTTGCCTCGGGGAAGCGCTCCTTCAGCTCCTCCTCCACCCGCTGGGTACCGAAGCCCATGTGGCCCAGATGAGGAGAATCGCAGGAGGGGCAGACACGCGGAGGGAAGGAACGATGGCCGCACCAATGGCAGACCATCTCTCCCTCGCGGTAGGAATAGCGATGGGCATGAAAGGTCATGGCCACCGAGCAGTTGGGGCAGACCACCGGCTTGCCGCAGGAGCGGCAGGAGATCTGCCGATGGTAGCCTCGGCGGTTCAGAAAGAGAACGGCCTGCTCCTTTTTTTGCAGCGTTTCCGACAAGGCGGTGAGCAGAGTGGAGCTGATGGCCGAGGGGTTGCCCTCGGCGGCCTCCTTCCGCATGTCCACCACCTCCACGTCGGGGAGACGGGAATCACCGTGGCGGTGCTTCAGGGAGACGAGAGTGTAGGCCCCCTCCATCGCCTTTTTATAGCTCTCCAGCGACGGCGTGGCCGAGGCGAGGAGCATGAGGGCGTTGTGATAGGCGCAGCGGTATCTTGCTACGTCCTTGGCCAGATACTTGGGATTCTGATCGGACTTATAGGTGTGCTCCTGCTCCTCGTCGATGATGATGGCGCCGAGGCGCTTGACGGGAGCGAAGATGGCGGAGCGAGTGCCGATCACCACGTCGGCCTCGCCGCGGCGGATCCTGCGATAGGCATCGTAGCGCTCCCCTGTGGAGAGTGCGGAATGGATCACGGCCACGCGGTTGCCGTAGCGGGAGCAGAACACGTTCACCGATTGCGGGGTGAGCGCGATCTCGGGCAGAAGCACGATCACGCCCCGGCCGTCGTCCAGCAGGCGGTCGATCAAGGCAGTCATCACGCGGGTCTTGCCGCTTCCGGTCACGCCGTGAAGAAGAGCAGCCTTGGGTTGACCGGAAAAGGCCAGCGAGGTGAGTGTTTCCAGCGCGGTGCTCTGCTCCTCGCTCAGGGGCTGATGCACGCGGCCAACGAAGGGAGCCTCCGTGTAGGGATTGCGGTCGATCTCCCGTTCCTCGCATCGGATGATGCCCTTTTCCTCCATGGCGCGGATCTGCGCGAGATTCACGCCGGCCTGCGCGCAAAGATCGGCCGTGGACATGGGAGAGGAGTCCTCCGAGAGAACGGCAACGATGTTTTTATGGTTTGGGGAGGTGAGCTTTTTGTGGCGGTCGGTGGCGCGGTTCTCCAGCAGGATCGCGGCCTCGTCGAGGGAGATGGCCAACGTCCAAAACCGCTCAGTCTTGGGCTTTTTGGCCTCGTCCAGCTCCACGCGGCGCAAAAGCACGCCCCTCTCGTGAAGCACCTTGGCCGTGCGGTCGGCGGCGTTGCCGAGATGCACGCGGAGCTTGGAGATGGGGGCAGAGCCTCCTTGCTCCAAAAGAGCCTTATATAAGAATAATTCCGACGGTCTGACCTGAGCGGAGCCGTCGGGAAGATTGGGATCAATGGTATAATACTCCGTCAGTCGGGGAATGGCGGCGGCGGGCACCATGGCGCGCACGGCATCCCCTGTTGGACAAAGCGTCCTGGCCTTGAGAAACTCGCAAAGGCCCAGCAGCTCCTCGTCGAGAGCGATCTGCTCGGGGCAAACCCGCGCGATGCTTTTGAGATCCTTGAAATCGGAGTGGCGGCGCACCTCGGCGACGAGACCGTGGCGCACGTTGTTGCGGATGCCGAAGGGCACGGCCACAAAGCAACCGGGAACCACGGCATCCTCCAATTCAAAGGGCACCCAATAATCGTAGATCACATCGGCGTGATAGGGGGTGTCCAGGATGCACACCCCCGCGATCAGATGCTGTGTTTTCAAGACGCTCGGAGTCAGACGGCGGCTTCCTCTTCCGCAGTCTCCTCGGCGGGAGCGGGCTCCTCAGCCTCCTCCTGCTCGCTGATGCAGTAAACGCCCTCGTTGATCCGACGGATGGCCACCTTCACTGCCTTCTCATCCCGCAGCTCGCGATCGATGAGGGTGTTGATGGGGCGGTCGGTCTCCTTGTTGCCGGTCTGGGACTTCTCGGCGGCGTCGTGCTGGCGCACGTACTCCTCGGTGATGAGGCGGGCGCACTTAGCGGTGGCAAGGGCAAGCTCGTAGCGGTTGTATTGGCCCTTGGTCAGCTCTTCGATGGTGGGATGCAGCATAGCAATGGTCTCCTTTTTTTATACAGTTGGATTGAAAAACAGCTCTTTGGCGGCGGGATGGCGCTTCATGGCGCTTTTCTCGGCGCGAACGATGGAGCGGATCACCTCGGCGCAGGCCTCGGCGGCACCGTCCTCGTTATAAACCACGTAGTCGTAGTGATTGAGGAATTCCATTTCCTCCCTGGTGCGCTCCAGGCGGCGGAGGATGACCTCCTCCGTTTCGGTGGCTCTGCCGCGGAGACGCTGCTCCTGAACAGCAAAGGAGGGAGGCAGAAGCATGATCAGCACGGCCTCGGGGCATAGGCGCTTGATATTGAGGGCGCCCTCCACCTCGATCTCCAGAATCAGATTTTTTCCTGCGTTCAGCGCCTCCTCGGTGGCCGAGCGCAGCGTGCCGTAGTAATTCCCGCAATAGCAGGTGTATTCCAGCAGCTCATCCTTTTCAATGGAGTTCTTGAAGTCCTCCACCGAGATGTAGTGATAATTCACGCCGTTCACCTCACCCGGTCTGGGGCTTCTGGTGGTGGCGGAAACAGAAAAGGCGAAATCCGGAGATTCCAGAAGAATGTGATTCACCGTGCCTTTTCCGCTTCCGGCGGGGCCGGAAACGACAACGAGCAGTCCTTTTTCCATAATGCTTCTCCTATGGCTTTATTCTTCCTCGCAATCCTCGTCGTCATCGGCGGAGTCGTCGCTGCTGTCGAGGCGGTTGGCGATGGTTTCGGTTTGAATGGCGGAGAGGATCACGTGCTCGGAATCGGTGATGATCACGGCGCGGGTTCTTCTGCCGCAGGTAACGTCGATGGCGCTTCCGTCCTCCTTGGAGTCCTGAATGAGGCGCTTGATGGGGGCGGAATCGGGATTTGCAAGGGCCACCACGCGATCGGCGGCAACCATGTTTCCGAAGCCTACGTTGATAAATTTCATGGCTTTTCTCCTTTTGGGGTTATTCCAGATTCTGGATCTGCTCCCGAATCTTTTCCAGCTCGCATTTCACGTCCACCACGATGCGCGCGATCTCGGCATCGTTGCACTTGGAGCCGGTGGTGTTGATCTCGCGGTTCATTTCCTGCATCAGGAAATCCAGCTTGCGGCCGATGGGCTCGCCCGAATCGAGGATCTCGCGGAAGGCCGCAAAATGAGAGCGCAGGCGCACCAGCTCCTCATCCACGGCAACCTTGTCGGCAAAAATGGCACATTCGGTGAGCAATCTGCCCTCGTCCACGGTGATCCGATTGTCGGCCAAGGCCTCGCGCACGCGCTCTGCCAGACGCTCGCGGTAGGATACCACGGTGGCGGCGGAGAGCTTTTCGATGCGGTCGGTGGCAAGACGGATGGACTCCACCTTTTCGCGCAGATCCGCGGCCAGACGCTCGCCCTCGCGCTCGCGGGAGGCGAGGAAGGCCTCGGCGGCCTTATCCAGCACGCTCTTCACGTCGGCCCAATCCTTTTCAATGTCCTCTTCGGGCTTTTTCACGGTGAACAGATTCTGATTCTGCGCCACGGTCATCACGGAAACGTCGTCGCGCAATCCGAATTCATCCCGCAGGCGATAAAGGGCACTCAGATAGCCCTGCAGATAGCCGTCGTCCAGCTCCACGGAAACGCCAACGGAGGAGAGCGTTTCCACGCCGATCCAAACGTCCACCTTTCCGCGCGCCACTCCCTTTTCCTGCAAATAAGGCTTCACGCGCTCCTCCAGATAGCTCACCGAGCGGCTGAGCTTCACGGAGCAATCGAGGAAGCGACTGTTCACGGAGCGGATCTCCACGGTCACGTCGCGGCCGTTCACCGTTTCCCGGCACCTGCCGAAGCCCGTCATGCTTCTGATCAAACTTCATTCCTCCTCCCCTTCAGGGTATACATAATTATTATACCTCATTCCGAAGGGAAAGTCAATGCTTTTTTCAATTTTCCGAGGACACAAGGCGAAAAAACTCATCGCCGTTTTGCATGAGACAACCCTGCCGCCTTGCATGCAGAGCGCTCCCTCTTACACAGGGGAGGCTGATTTAGCGTGCGGAGGGTTTAAGATTTAGATTTCTAACGCTGAAGATTTCGCAAAATTTTGGTTAGAGGCGCTGCATAATAAAAGGCTCCCCTAACTTAGGGGAGCTGTCGCCGATAGGTGACTGAGGGGTTGTGAACTAAGGAGATTTGGCTTTTTAAAAGGACAACCCTACCGTCACGGCAAGCCGTGCCACCGCGAACTTTGCCGCAGGCAAATTCGTCGGCGCTTTGCGCCTTCCCCTATACACAGGGGAGGCTGATTTAGTGAGCGGAGGGCTTGAAATGTGGTTTCCTAACTCTAAAATTTCGCAGATTCTCAATTAGAGACATGGCACTACAAAAGGCTCCCCTGTGCAAGGTGGAGCTAACGTTTCACTACTGAAGGGTTGTTAACTAAGGGCTGTTTGCTTTCAAGGAACAACCCTACCGCCTCGCTCCGCGAGCCACCGCGAACTTTGCCGCAGGCAAATTTGTCGGCGCCTTGCGCCTTACCCTATGCACAGGGGAGGCTGATTGAGAGAGCAAAAGGTTTGAAATTTGGTTTTCTAACTCTGAAGATTTCGCAAATTGT
>JAZRCQ010000071.1:0-2175 GCA_045659845.1 Eubacteriales bacterium | reverse complement strand
GGAATGGAGAGATAGGAGCCCTTGGCATTGTTGATCACTGCCTTGCCGTCGGAAATGGTGACGGTTCCGTTGATGACCAGCGTGTCGAGTGCTTCGCCGTTGGGGGCTTTGTCGGCCAGCTGCTCCTCGCTGGTGGCTCCGGAGAAATCATAGTAGGAAATCAGATTTTCGTCGTAGAGCGCAGCCTGAGGAACGCGGTAGCTGGGGGTGGTGGGTTGCTCCTCGGTGGGGGCGTCAGCCGCATCGGCCATGGAAAGAATCACGGCGCCGGAGAGGGCGGTGACCAGCATGGCGAGGAGAGTCAGAAGACTGATGAAACGTTTCATAATGAACTCCTTTCGGTTTCAAAATCGCCGACCGTTGGATTTTTCAGTCGGTTTGCATTGCAATTATAACAAAAATAAAGTAAAAATTCTATTGACAAATAATTCATGAATATGGTATAATCAACACAATGAGATTTTTGTTGCATATTACCATATCGAAAGGAGGAGCGAAATGAATCTTTATCACTTGAAACGAACCGACAACGCCGAGCAGATCCGCATATCCACGCCGCTGGGGCTGGATTCCTTGCGGGAATGCCGCTTTGTTTTGGTTGGAGATGCAGATCCCTCTCGCGGTGCTCCGCTCTTTGTGAAGCACTATGGCTATGAGAGCTGGCTTCCGAATAGCTCGCTTCGGAAAATTTCTTCCTTCTTCACCCTTCGCTACGTGAGCGCGGGAAAGGGGATCTTCTGCGGAATTCCTATCTCCAAGGGGTATGCATATCTCACGGTTCCCGGCGTGGAATATGACATCTCCAGCGACGGCGAGGAGCCCCTGCAGCATTATTGGGTGACCTTTGAGGGGGAGGACGCGATGCGCCTGGTTCACGACGTGTTCGGCCGCGCCGTTCCTTTTGCCGAGCCCTTTGTCAATGCCGATCGCGCCATTGCCGTGATCGACGAGATCCTCCGCGGCTGCTTCGGCACGGTGAATGAGCATTATTATCATCTCAGCGGCTTTTTCCGCCTGCTGGCCTACCATAGCGAGGCACCGCGCCCTCCCGCAAACATTCATCACTATGATTTTTCCATATATCTCAAGGCTTCGGAATACATTGATAATGAATATAACAGCCGCATCACCATCGGCGAGATCGCAAAGCGGGTTCATATCGTGCCCAGCTATCTCTACCGCATTTTCATGAAATACGGCGGCATATCGCCCCAGCAGGCGCTGATGAAAAAAAGGATGGAAATGGCCTCCGTGCTGCTGGATCAGCGGCAATACACCGTTGGGCAGGTGGCCGAAATGGTGGGGTATTCCGACGTTTTGCAGTTCTCTAAGTTCTTCAAAAAGCATTTTTCCATGTCGCCCACGCAGTATCAGAAGAGAAGCTGACGTGCGAAAGAGGTGTCCTCCCTTGGGAGAGACGCCTCTTTTTTAGTGTCGATAATGACATATAGAATGTTGATTTTTCAATTTACCTGCTCACCTTTGTGTGTTATACTTATGCCGAAACTGGAAAGGTGTGTCTGCTCCCATGGAGCCGACACGCGATTTTCGCAAAAAGGAGTAAGAAAATCTATGACCTATCAAAAAACATTTGAGACAGCGGATCGCGCTCAGGTGGTGGTGGTCGGTGCGGGATTGGGCGGCATTGCCGCTGCCATCGCATCCGCAAGAAGTGGAGCCGACACCCTTCTGATCGAGCGCAACGGTTATCCCGGAGGCGTTGCCACGGCCGGACACTGCTGCTCTCTCTTTAACGTGTTCTTTATGGCGGACGGCACTCAGGCTGTTGGCGGTATTCCCTTTGAGATCGCCTGCGAGCTGGCCACCAAGGCCGGATGCGGAGACGACAGCTGGATGCGCCACCGCGGCCACATGATCTTCGATGTGGAAAAAGCCAAGATGGTGCTCACCGATCTGCTGCGCCGCGAGGGCGTTCGCGTTCGCTACTACACCCCTCTCTCCGATGTGATCGTGGAGGACGGCCGCGTGAAGGGCGTGATCGTGACCGGCAGAAACGGGCTGGAGCTGATCGAGGCCGATACCTTCGTGGATGCCTCCGGCGACAGCGATCTGGCCTATGCCGCAGGCTGCTCCCACAAGCTGGTGGAGGGCAAGGCAAGCTTCCTCTTCCGCCTCGGCAACGTGGATATGGATCGCGTGGTGAATTACTTCCGC
>JAZRCQ010000070.1:0-1648 GCA_045659845.1 Eubacteriales bacterium | reverse complement strand
GGCAGTTGACGTTCGCAATCATGCCGAGAGCCTGATCTTCCAGAGCGAGAAGACTCTGAATGAGCTGGGCGACAAGATCGATGCCGCTGATGCACAGCCTGTGAAGGATGCCATTGCAAAGCTGCAGGAAACTCTGAAGAGCGGTGATACCGAGGCCATCAAGGCCGACACGGCTGCCGTGGAGCAGGCCTTCTATAAGATTTCCGAGAAGCTCTATGCTCAGCAGCAGGCACAGGGCGGCGCAGATCCCAACGGCGCGCAGGGAAATGACGGCACCTATTATAATGCAAACTACGAGGATCACTCCAACAACTGATTCGGAGTGTGATACAAAAACCAACGGGAAAGGGCAGAAATTGCTCTTTCCCGTCGGGCGTATTCAAAGAAAACAAGCCACCGTGTGGAGGAACGTCATTTCATGGCAGAAAAAAGAGATTACTATGAGGTGCTGGGCGTCGGCAAGGACGCGGATGCAAGCACCTTAAAAAAAGCATACTATAAGCTTGCAAAGCAATACCATCCCGACACCAATCCCGGCGATAAGGTGGCGGAGGAAAAATTTAAGGAGGCCAACGAGGCCTACGAGGTGCTGTCGGATTCCGAGAAGCGCGCGAAGTACGATCAGTTTGGCCACGCGGCTTTTGATCCCTCCATGGGAGGCGGAGCGGGCTACGGTGATTTCGGCGGCTTCGGCGGCTTCGGTGATTTCGGAGATCTGGGAGATATTCTCGGCGGAATGTTCGGAGGCGGCTTCGGCGGCTTCGGCGGATCCAGACAGAGAAGAAACGGCCCGATCCCCGGCGACGACATCGGCCTGAACGTCACCATCACCTTCGAGGAAGCGGCCTTTGGCGTGAAGAAGGAGATCAACTACAATCGCGTGTGCCGTTGCCCCGACTGTAAGGGAAGCGGTGCCGCCAATGGGGAGGCTCCCGTCACCTGCACGGTCTGCGGCGGAAGCGGACAGGTGCGCCGCGTGCAGAGAATGGGCGGAATGCAGTTCCAGTCCACGGCTCCCTGCGATGCCTGCCGTGGCGCAGGAAAAACCATCAAGAATCCTTGCCAGAAGTGCCGCGGCAGCGGAATGGGCAAGGAGGCCAAGAAGCTCACCGTTTCCATTCCCGCCGGCATCGACAACGGCCAGCGCATCGCGCTCAACGGGCAGGGAAGCGACGGCAGAAACGGCGGCCCCGCGGGCGATCTGATCATCACCGTTGCCGTGCGCCGTCACGAAATTTTTGAAAGAAACGGCTACAATCTTCACTGTGAATTGCCCATCACCGTGGCCGAGGCCACGCTGGGAGCGGAATTGAAGGTTCCCACGCTGGAGGAGGAGGTCACCTATCGGATCCCCGAGGGCACTCAGCACGGAAGCACCTTCACTCTCAAGGGGAAGGGCATCCCCTACATTAACAACAGTAACCGTCGAGGAGATCTGATCGTCACGGTGGCTGTGGAGATCCCCAAGGGATTGAATGAAAAGCAGAAGGCGGCCATGAAGGCCTTTGCCGAAAGCTGCGGCAAGCGCTCCTGCCATTTTTGCGGCAAGATCCCTTTAAGGCTTACCGTAACCGTTTCATATTCTACAGAAAAGTAAAAGCATGCGATCAGCGTAACAAGTAAAAACAGCAATGCCGCAGGAAGCGCC
>JAZRCQ010000069.1:0-9249 GCA_045659845.1 Eubacteriales bacterium | reverse complement strand
CCGAGGCCGACCGCATCCGCGCCGAGCTGGCCGCTATGGGTGTGACTCTGATCGACACCAAGGACGGCACCACCTACAAGCTGGAAGGCTGATATGCTCGGAAAGCTTCGGGCGCTTTGCGCCGCTTATCGGGAGCAGCTGCTCTATCTCATCTTCGGCGGTCTCACCACCGCGGTGGATTTTGCGGTTTCCTTCTCGCTCTACTATCTCTTCGCCTCCGCGTTGGAGACGTCCGCTTGGATGATCCATCTCTTCGACGGAGCCGCTTGGGTGGCCGCCGTCACCTTCGCCTTCGTCACCAACCGCATCTGGGTGTTTCAGAGCAAGCGCCGCGGATTTCTCCCCGTGATGGGGGAGCTGGTGATGTTTGCGGGCGGTCGCGTGCTGACCTTCCTCATGCAGGAGGCGGTGATCCTTGTGTTCTTCACTCTGCTCGGTCTGAATAAGTACGCCGTTCGCGTGGCGGCGGCCATTCTGGTGATCGTGGCAAACTATTTCATCAGCAAGCTCTTGGTGTTCGCCAAGGGATCTGCCAAGGAAGCTCCGCAGGAGAGTAGCTCCGAGGAGACCAACAATTAAACACCGTGCGGCAGAGCATTCGGAATGCTCTGCCGCCGTTTCTTTATCTCCTTCATCTCAATTCTTAGAACAAGAACAGTTCTTGTTCTAAGAATTAGTTGTTTTTTGTACTTTTTTGATCGGATCACGTACTTAAACAAGCAAGATCTCCTTCATCGCGCGCCAAAGAGCGTCGCAATCGCTCCGCTTGGTTGCATAGCCAACGCTCACGCGAACGGTTCCGCCTTCGGGAGATCCGAGCGTTTGATGCGCCAAGGGTGCGCAATGGAGCCCCGCGCGCACACAGATCCCTCTGCGATCCAGCTCTGCGCCCAGCAGCTCGGAGGAAATACCGCCGCACCAAAAGGACAGCACCGAGCCCCGATGATGAGGGGCCTGCAGAGTGATCCCCGGCAGAGCCTCCAAGCGCTCCTTCAGCTCCTCGATCCGAGCTTCCTCCGCCTCACGGATGCGATCCAAGCCAAGCTCCCGCACAAATCGAACGCCCTCCAGCAATCCCACCGCAGCGGGCGTTGCGGCCGTTCCCGCCTCCAATCGCTCGGGCAAGGCCTCGGGCATGGAGGGAGAAAGGGAGTCCACGCCGCTTCCTCCCTCCAACAAGGGAGAGGGGATCAAGCCTCTCCGCAATACCAGCGCGCCGCTCCCCTGCGGCCCCAGAAGCGCCTTGTGCCCCGGCAGGCAGACGGCATCGGCATTCAGCTCGTTCATGCGGATCGGCAATCGCCCCGCCGTTTGCGAGGCATCCAGCAAAAACAGCAGCCCTCGGCGGCGGCAGAGCGCTCCGATCTGCTCTGCGGGGAGAACGGCGGAGCAAACGTTTGAGGCGTGGAGGCAGACCACCATGCGCGTGTTGGGTTGGAGCCTTGCCTCGATCCCGCGGCAGATCTCCTCCGCCGTGGCGTTCGGAGCCCCCGCCAGCGAAGGAAAGCGATCCACGGTGATCACGCCGTCGCGCTCCAACCGTGCCAACGGGCGCAAAACGGCGTTATGCTCCAGATCCGAGCAAAGCACGTGGTCGCCCTTCTGCAAAAGTCCCTTCAGAGCAAGATTCAGAGCTGCGGTTGCGTTCGGAGTCAGGATCACGCCCTCGGGATGACCGCTTCCAAGGAAGGAGGCCAGCTCCTCCCTGCATTCATAAAGCTTTTCTGCGGCGGCCATGGAGAGGCGATGAGAGCCTCTCCCGGGATTCCCTCCCCATTCCCGCAAGCAACGCACCATCTCCGAGATCACCCTGCGGGGCTTGGGCCAGGAGGTGGCCGCATGATCCAGATAGATCATTCCGGGCCCCTTCCGAAATGCGCGCGAACGCCGTTTTTTCGCAGCACCTCCCGCACGCTTCTTTCCATCGAGCAGGGATAGGAGATGCCCCAAGCACATCCCCTTCCCGTTTGCTCGGGATCGTTTTTCACCACCGTGGCATAAACGGCAGCCTCCGCAAGCAGCCTGCGCGCGTGCATCGCCTGCGTCACGGATCCGATCGCCGCCGTGCAGGTCCTCTGCTCGAAATCGGGTCCCATGCCTTCCACTCCCTTCTCGGTTTCTTTTTTTCGGGGGCTTCCCCCCATCCTCAGTGTATGAGGCGGCGTCGAAAAATGACAAAAAGAAGAGACGCTCTGCCGCCATGGCAGAGCGTCTCTCATCAAGACAGAAATTTGCGGATCACACGCGTGCAGATCCCTTGCGGCAACGGCTTGCCGCATCCGAAAAGCGGTTGGGGCTAATCAGAAGCCGGAGGTGGAGTCGAAGTCCTTTGCCGCCTCCTCGGCAGTTGCTTCAGCGGGCTCCTCGACCGTAGGAGCAGGCATCCGCTTCAGCTTCTTTCCGTTTTTGAAGCCGATCAGCAGAATGGCAAGCACCCAAGTGTGGAAGATCAGATCGGGAATGGAGTTGGCAAGATCGGCCATGAGCAGAAGCCCAACGGTGTCCAGAATGAAGAACACAAACGCCGCCACCATCCAGCCCACGCGCAGATTCTTGGAAAGGAAGAAGAACGCGAGGTAGCCCAGGATCATCAGCGCGGAGATCACCAGCGCGACCGTTGCCACGCTTCCCGGCAGAAAGCCCTCGGCCTCCATCTCCAGATAGTATTCCTCGCCGCCATAGTACTCCAAGGGGAGCTTCCCGCAGAGAAGCAGAGCGTAGAGCGAAAGAAAATAGGGCACGGAGGCGGAAAAGAGTAGATACACGTCGGCTCCCAGCGCCAAGAGGATCAGATTCAGGGCAGAAAAGGCCACCACCAAGAGAAGATTGTAGCGCGCGTTGTTGTATTTCTTGCTCATGTCCTGCAGAAGCGCGCCGTTGCTCGGCCGAAGACGGTTGTTCATCAGGATTCTCCTTTTGCTTGAAAATGTCGCATCCGAGGATGCACTTTTATGATAGCACATTCCAAGCGAAAAGTCAAGAGTGACCTCTCTAAAAGTGCCGCAACAATTCCAAAGCCTCGTTTTCATGCCCCTCCCCCTCAACAATTTGTGAAAAAAGCAACGATAGCTCTTGATTTTTTTCGCAAAATCAAGTATAATATAAGCATCAACCACAGAAAGGCTGGGCTATTCCATGAAAGCAGTTATCACCGTCACCGGTAAGGACAGCGTTGGCATCATCGCCGACGTTTCCGGCATCTGCGCGCAAAAGGGCGCCAACATTCTCGACATCACGCAAACCGTTCTGAGCGAGTATTTCGCCATGATCATGCTGGTTTCCATCGACGAGCTGAAGATCAACTTCTCGGAGTTTGTGGACACGCTGGCAGAGCTGGGCAATTCCAAGGGCCTTGCGATCCACGCCATGCACGAGGATATCTTCAATACCATGCACCACATCTGAGGAGGCCCCCATGATCAACACTCAAGACGTTCTGGAAACCATCCAGATGATCCGTGAGGAAAATCTGGACATCCGCACGGTGACCATGGGCATTTCCCTTTGGGATTGCGTGAGCGAGGACGCCGACCGTCTTTGCACACGGATCTACGATAAGATCACCCGCTCCGCCGAGCATTTGGTGGAAACCGGCTGCGACATTGAAAAGAAATACGGGATCCCGATCGTGAACAAGCGCGTTTCGGTGACGCCCGTTTCCCTCATCGGCGGTAATTGCGGCCCCGACGGCTATCTCAAGATCGCTCACACCCTGCAGCGCGCGGCCGACGCCGTTGGCATCAACTTCCTCGGCGGCTTCTCTGCCTTGGTGCAGAAGGGCATGACCAAAGGCGCCGACGCCATGATCTCCATTCTTCCCGAGGCACTGGCGGAAACCCGCAACATCTGCTCCTCCGTGAACGTGGCCAGCACCAAGGCCGGCATCAACATGGATGCCGTGGCTCGCATGGGCGAGACCATCAAGCGCGCCGCCTATCTCACCCGCGACAACGATTCCATCGGCTGCGCCAAGCTGGTGGTGTTTGCAAACGTGCCCGAGGACAACCCCTTCATGGCAGGCGCATTCTGCGGCGTGGGCGAGCCCGAAACCGTGATCAACGTTGGCGTGAGCGGCCCCGGCGTGGTGGCCTCCGCCATTCGCCGCGCAGGAGACTGCAATCTCTCCGAGCTGGCCGATATCATCAAAAAGACCGCCTTCAAGATCACCCGCGTGGGTCAGCTGGTGGCAGGCGAGGCCGCCGCACGGCTGGGCGTGCCCTTTGGCATCGTGGATCTTTCCCTCGCTCCCACCCCGGCCATCGGCGACTCGGTGGCCTACATTCTGGAGGAGATGGGGCTGGAGTCCTGCGGCGCTCACGGAACCACCGCTTGCCTTGCCATGCTCAACGATGCCGTGAAAAAGGGCGGCGTGATGGCCTCCTCCCACGTTGGAGGACTGTCGGGCGCCTTCATCCCCGTTTCCGAGGATGCCGGCATGATCGCCGCCGCCGAAAGCGGTGCGCTCACGCTGGAAAAGCTGGAGGCGATGACGGCCGTTTGCTCGGTTGGTCTCGATATGATCGCCATCCCCGGCGACACCTCTGCCGAGGTGATCAGCGGCATCATCGCCGACGAGATCTCCATCGGCGTGGCCAACACCAAGACCACCGCCGTTCGTCTCATCCCTGCCTACGGCAAGGAGGCAGGCGACTGCGTGAACTTCGGAGGTCTTCTGGGACGCGCGCCCATCATGCCCGTGAAGCCCTATTCCCCCGCTCGCTTCATCCATCGCGGCGGACGGATCCCCGCACCCATTCACAGTCTGAAAAACTGAAAACGGAGTCCGTTTGCTTCGTCTATAGCAAGATCGCCCCCGCGGTTGCGGGGGCGATCTCGTTTTTATTCGGAGATGACCTTGCGAAGCAGCTCACGGAATTCCGCGCGATCGGGATATGCGCTGAGATCCATGGCGTTCAGCGCGGCGAGGAGCGACGAGGGAGTGAAGTCCGCGTCCAGATAGCTGCTCTTGTGGAGCGCCATCACCGTTTCCACCACGGCGGCGATAAATTGGAAATCGGCGGAGGGCGCATCTGTCTGATGTGCCTTACCGATGCTGTATTCGTTGAGCGTGGACTCCGCGGCACCGATCCGCTTATAGCGAACGGCCAGCTTCATCCAGTTCTCCAGCTCGGCCGATTTGGGCGTGAGCGTCAGCTCATAGCAAACGGTGACCTGATGGCCTGCGCCAACCTCGCCCGCATCCTTGGTGTCGTCCTCAAAGTCCTCCTGATTCAGCAGGCGGTTTTCGTAGCCGATGAGGCGCCAGGAGGAAACGGCGGCGGGATCGAAGGTGATCTGCAGCTTGGTGTCCTTTGCCACGGTGTAGAGCGTGGAGAGCAGTGACGTGCCGAAAATGCGCTCGGCCTCGCTCTCGCCGTCGATATAGTAGTAAACGCCGTTGCCGTTGTCGGCCAGAGCCTCCATGTTGGGATCGCGGTAGTTGCCCGTGCCAAAGCCCAGAACGGAGAGATAGATGCCCTGATCCCGCTTGCCCTCCACGAAGCTCTTCAGCTCGGAGGCCGAGGAAATGCCAACGTTGAGATCGCCGTCCGAGGCCATCACGATGCGGTTGTTTCCGTTTTCAATGAAGTTGTCTGCGGCGATCTGATAGGCCTTCTGCAGGCCTGCCTGCCCGTTGGTGGAGCCCGAGGCCACAAGGCCGTTCAGCGCCGTCAGGATCCGCTCTCCCTGATTGCCGGGACAGCCCTGCAAAACCACCTCCTCCTTGCCGGAATAGGTGACGATGGAAACGCGGTCCTGCTCGGTGAGCTGGCCCACCAGATGAGAGAAGGTCTTCTTGAGCAGAGGAAGCTTATCCTGCGCGCTCATAGAGCCGGAAACGTCGATGAGGAACACCAGATTGTTGCCGCCCTCGGGGGTGGACACCTCGGCCTGCAGAGTCAGCTGCATCAGCACGGTGTTGGGATTCCAAGGCGTTTCGGCGATCTGCGCCTTCACGCCGAACAGCTCCCCGTTCACGGGCTGATTGGCTTCGTAGGTGAAATAGTTGATAAACTCCTCGGTGCGGAAGGAGGCTCCCGCGTTCTGCAGATACGACCACGTATAGTTGTTGTTCACCAGCTTGCGGAAATAGGTGTAGGAGGCGGTATCCACGTCGGCCGAGAAGGTGGAAACGGGCTGCTCCTGCGTGGCCACAAAGGGGTTCTCCACAAAGGTCACGCCATCCTCGGAGGGCTTCCCCGCCGCATCCTCGGCTGCATCCTCGCGGTTGGCGGGGTTGCCGTTGGAGGGGAACATTTCCTCCGCCTTCCCCATATCGGCGCCGCAACCGTAGAAGCTGAGGGTGATAGCAAGAACAAGCAGAATAAGCAAAAGAGACTTTTTCATGATTCATTCCTTTCCGGAGGTCAATTCCTCCAATAGATTTAAGAATCGGTCGGTGGGCACACGCTCATCCTCGTAGTCGAAGAGGACGCCGCAGCCAATGGTGCCCGCACTCGGATCGAGGCAGGGCGTTGCAACCGTTCCGTCGCCCAGCAGCACCCAAACCCGCCATTCCGAGGGAGCTTCGGCGGCATTCACCCGCTTGCCCGCGGCGGAAAACTCACGGGAAAGGGTGGCTTGCTGAGCCTTGGTGAGGGGATTGCTGATGAAGAGCTCTCCCGTGGCACGATCCTCCACCGTGAGGCGAACCGCGCCGTCGAAGAAATCGATCTCCTCAGCCGACAAAAGCGTGAAGGCAGAGCTTTCGGTGCAATCCGAAAGCAGAGAGCCCAGCGTGGGGGCAACAGTCTCTGCCGTCGGCGGCTCCTCCCTTCCGACGTCGCCGAGATCCTTCAACCATTGGAGCGCAGGGGAGGTGACCGCCAGCAGAAGGAGCGCGGCCACGGCCGCGGCCGCCACGAAGCGCGCGGGGAAGCGCAGGATCGAAGCGCGGCGGGAACGATAGCCAACCGCCTCCGCCAAAAAGCGGTCGTCCACGTCGCCGATGGCATCCAGCAGCCGCTCGGCGCGATAAAGATCCCTTCCCTTCATAGCAGATCCTCCTTTCCAAGATACTGTTTTAAGGCCTCTCGCGTGCGATGCAACGTCACCTTCACGTTGGATTCGGTGAGACGAAGCGCTCTTGCGATGTCGGAGACCGACTCCGCATAGAAATATCGCTTCACAAACATCACGCGCCGCTCCTCGGGGAGTCCCGCAAGGAAGCGGTTGATGGCCTGCCGCAGGCGCTTCCCCTCCAGCGCCGCAAAGGGAGAGGGGGCGCTGTCGGGAATGCAGTCGGATAGCTCCTCGGTCACGTTGCCGAGGCCGCCGCGCTTGCGGCGGTGATCGTGGCGAAAGCGATCGATGGAGATCCGACGGGTGATCTTGGAGAGAAACGCGCCAAGATAGGTGGGAGCCTCGGGGGGAATGGCGTTCCAGGCATCCAGATAGGTGTCGTTCACGCATTCCTCCGCATCCTGATGAGAGCCGAGGCAGGAATAGGAGAGGGAGCGGAGCATCCGACCGTATTTCCCGTCGGATTCCGAGATCGCCCGTTCATTCCGATCCCAATAGAGCTTCACGATCTGAAAATCTTCCATATGTAGTAGCGTCCTTTCATCACGCCCCTCCCTTCCGTTGCCTTCACCCATGCAGTCGACAGCTCGGAGCGTTTGGTTACACATTTTTTTAAATTTCCGACCTCATTATACCATTTTTTTAAAAATTTGTCTCGCAAAAAAACAAAAAATCCTCCCGCAGGAGGATTTTTTGTGATATCCGGCAAACGAGAGCCGTTCTTTTTGGTGATTCTATGGTGGGGCGCTCTTTTCTCACTCCAGATACAAGGCATCGGCATTGAGAAATGCATGTGCGCCGAGGCTCGAATCGGTGGGGATCAGACGGGAGGCTCCGCAAGCGGCGCAGGAAACGAGGATCCCCTCGTTTGTGATGCTCACGTCATAGGAGCGCTCCTCCTTCCCCTCGCAGCGGCAGAAGATCTTTCCCTCGGCATCCAGCTCGTGGATCACAAACAGAACGATCTCGCGGATCTGCGGATCGGGCAGAAGCTCCTCCTCTCCTTGCAGAGCGGCGGGATCGGAAATGCCGTTTTTCTCCAGCAGATCCAAAAGCTCCAGCTCCCCTCTTGCCATCTCGGCCTTCACCTGATTGATCTCGCCCAGCGCGGCCACGTTGAGATTGGAATAGGGGCAGGGCAAAACGAACAGCTCCTTGCCATAGAACAGGGATCGGTTCAGCGTGAACCGATGCGGCGCGGCGCAGGTGAGGCAGGGCACGGTGAGGCGCACCTTCCCGTCGCTTCCGAAGGCCACCTCCATTTCACTTTTCCCGCAATCGCATTTCAGCTTGAGAAGATCGGCCGCCACGGAGAACATTCCCACGGCGCTGATCACGCCCGCTCCGCAGGAGGGGCAACGGTAGGCCAGCGTGGTTTGCTTTGGTTCAATGATCATAGCGCATTCCTTTTCTTCGATCGTAACGTTATTCCAGTATATTCTCATAGTGGCAAAATGGCACGGATCGCTCCATGCCATTTTGCTTACTTATATTGCTCAGGCAGCCGCCGTGGTGGAGGTGGCAGTCTGGGTTTCAACGGGATTTCTGTCCTTGATGCGGTTCAAGCCATCCACGGTGTAGGTGGAGATCAGCCCCTCAACCCACTTGGTCATTTCCTGGCTGATATAGCCCTGCTTGGAGGAATTCTTCCAATAGGGAGTCTGGCTTCTGTAGAGAGCCACGTAGGTGCAGCTGTTATCGTCCTCGCCCTCCTTGGCGGTGTTGGCAACCTTGATCATCGTGGTTGCCTCGGCGGATCTGTCGGCAGAGAACATCCATTCAGCCACCTCGTCGGCAACATTGCCCTCTGCGAAGGTCTCGGAAACGGTGCCCTGGGCATCGTTAAACTTCTGCACGAGCGCATCGCCGGTCAGGCCGCTGAGAGAGTTGAGGAACTCCTGCGCCTTGGCCTCGTGGCCCTCACCCGTGAACTTCACGAATGCGCCGTCCACCAGAGGATCCTGATCCAGCTTCATGGGATCCACCACAACGTAAACGGAATAGGTGGTCACATCGCCCTTGCCCTCCACGGCCTCGGTCTTGGTGAATTCCTTCACGGCACCCTTTGCCACGGGGCTCACAAGAGTGTCCTTATCGAAGAGCCAATCCTCGAAGCTGTCGGCCGTGGGCTCCTTCACGTACATCTGCGTTTTCAGCGCGGGAAGTGCCTTCTCCACTGCGGCCTCCAGATCCTTGAGAATGTTCTGGATCTTTTCGTCCTCGGTC
>JAZRCQ010000068.1:0-2535 GCA_045659845.1 Eubacteriales bacterium | reverse complement strand
TTTTGGTTCGTAGCCAAACACTCTATCCAACTGAGCTAACGGCGCAGATGTACTTGAATCGTACTCATATATGATACCACAAACGTCTCGATTTGTCAACCCTTTTTTGCAAAAAAGTTTGGATTTTTTTGAAAAAATTTTATTTGAGATCGCACAACTCGGCGCTCTCCCCGACCAAAGGCTTCGTTTTCCTTGCGGCATGAGTTGATTCATGCCGCAAGGATCTCCTTCAGGGGATGCGATATCCCTTTCCCCGCACGGTTTCGATGAGCCTTCCGCCGGGAAGCTGATCGGTTTTACGGCGCAGATAGCAAACGTAGACGTCGGTCTTGTTGGCTTCGGATCGACCGATCACCTCTGTCAGACGCGCCCTTGAAACAGGCTCTCCGCGATTCGCCAGCAAGCATTGCAGAATGCGGAATTCCTGCCCGGTGAGTGCGATCGTTTGTCGATTGCAATGCAACGTGCGCGTTGTCTCCTCCAAACGAATAACCCTGCTTCCCGCAGGCTCCTGCTCCCAATCCACCATCGGCGTGCCCATCTCCGCCAGAACCTCTCTTCGAAGCGAGCTCATGCGGAAGGGGCGATGGAAGATCATGGAGCAGCTGCTCGCCTGCTCTGTGAGCATGGCGGGACGGCGGCTGATACCGATCATTTTTCGATAGCGATCGGAGGGCGGAGCCGTGGCGCTGTCCAGATCCAGGATCAGAACCTCAGCCCGATCATTCGGCTCCATTGCCGCCCCGACTCCCGCCTTCATATGCAGATACCGAAATTCCAGCTCCAGCATTCTCGCAAAGATCTGATCCTGCGAAAGCACCATCACTTGGTATTTCATCGCTGATTATTTCACAACGATATTCACGATCTTGTTGGGAACGCTGATCTCCTTGATCACGGTCTTCCCATCAAGATAAGGAAGAATTCTCGCATCAGCCTTTGCCATGGCGATGGCATCCTCCTTGGGGCAATTCATCGGAAGCTCCAGCGTTGCACGAACCTTACCGTTGATCTGAACGGCAACCTCCACGGTGCTGTCCACCGTTTTGCCCTCATCCCATGCGGGCCACTCGGTGAGCGAGCAAAGTCCTTCGCCTCCGATGGTTTCCCAAAGCTCCTCGGAAAGGTGAGGCGCGAAGGGGCAAAGGATGCGGATCAGCATGGAGAACTGCTCCTTGGTGAGACTGCCAACCTCATAGATCTCGTTGAGCAGAGCCATCATGGCGGCGATCGCCGTGTTGAATTTCAGCTCTTCAATATCCAGAGAAACCTTCTTCACTGTTTTATGGAAGGAGGATTCCAGCTTAGCGCTTCCTCCGTTGGGACGAACCAGATCGGCCAGATCGGCAACGCGCTCAAGGAATCTCTTGCAGCCCTTCATGGAGCTTTCGTTCCAAGGAGCGGCGCTGGCGTAGTCGCCCATAAAGAGAACGTAGGTTCTCAGCACGTCGGCACCGTAAACGTCCACCACGTCGTTGGGATCAACCACGTTGCCCTTGGACTTAGACATCTTCTCGCCATCCGGGCCAAGGATCAGGCCCTGTGCAGTTCTCTTTGCATAAGGCTCGCTGCAGGGCACCACGCCGATATCGTAGAGGAATTTATGCCAGAAGCGAGAGTAGATCATATGGCGGGTGACGTGCTCCATGCCGCCGTTGTACCAGTCGACGGGCATCCAATACTTCAGCTTCTCGGGATCTGCCAGCGCCTGATCGTTCTTGGGATCGATATAGCGCAGGAAATACCAGGAGGAGCCTGCCCACTGAGGCATGGTGTCGGTTTCGCGCTTGGCATCCTTGCCGCATTTGGGGCACTTGCAATTTACATATTCTGCGATCTTGGCCAAGGGGCTCTCGCCGCCCTCACCGGGCCCAAAGTTGCTCACCTTGGGCAGGCGCAGGGGAAGCTCCTCGTAGGGCACGGGAACCATGCCGCAATGCTCGCAATGCACGATCGGAATGGGCTCACCCCAGTATCTCTGACGGTTGAAGGCCCAGTCCTTCATCTTATACTGCACGCCCATTTCGCCGATTCCCTTTTCGGAGAGGTATTCCTGCATGCGGGCAATGGAATCCTTCTTGTTGGTGAGGCCGTTGAGGAACTCGGAGTTCACCATTTCACCGTCGCCGGCATAGGCCTCCTTGGAAATGTCGCCGCCCTTGATGACCTCAACGATGTCGATGCCAAACTTCTTGGCAAAGGCGTAGTCACGCTCGTCGTGTGCGGGAACGGCCATGATCGCGCCCGTGCCGTAGCCCATCATCACGTAGTCGGAGATGTAGATCGGGATCTCCTTGCCCGAAACAGGTTTGTTGGCCGTGAGTCCCTCGATGCGAACACCGGTCTTTTCCTTGACCAGCTGCGTTCTCTCAAACTCGGTCTTTTTGGCGCACTCCTCCTTGTAGGCATCCAATGCCTCCACGTTGGCAATGCGATCGCGGTACTTCTCGATCATGGGATGCTCGGGAGCGATCACCATGAAGGTCACGCCGAAGAGCGTGTCGCAACGAGTGGTGTAGATCAAAAGCTTCTCAT
>JAZRCQ010000067.1:0-16866 GCA_045659845.1 Eubacteriales bacterium | reverse complement strand
GCATCCAAACCCAAGTCTCCACGCCGGGAAACACTGCGCCGAACAGAGATCCCAGTCCCTTATACACCGCCGCAGAATACGGAACGAGGAACACGAAGATCACCACAGCGGCCAGAATCTTCATCAACTTGGAATCATAGCGCTTTTCAAAATATTCGGGCATCGTCTTGGCCTGAAGCCGCCCCGTTATCAGGCGGGTGCGGTTGGCAAGAAGCAGCCAGGAAAGCAGGCATCCGAGAATGGCATTGCCGATGCCGATCCAGATGGCGCCGATGCCGATGTTCCAGCCGTGCTGGCCTGCATAACCAACGAACACCACAGCGGAGAAATAGGTGGTTCCATAGGAAAAGGCTGTCATCCAAGGGCCAACGTTGCGGCCGCCGATGAGAAAATGCTCCAGCGTTTTGCTTTTTCCGTAGCTTCGGCATCCGATCAGAAGCATGATCCCGGCGTAGATCGCCAGTGCCACGATCGTGAAGATTTGAGCGTCTTTCATTCTGTTGTTCTTCCTTTCAGAGTGGACTCACGGAATCAGACCGACGGCAAAAAAACACGTCCTCCGCATTCCGCTTCGGAATACAGAGGACGAGAATACACCCGGGGTACCACCTCAGTTTACCGTTCTCTCGCGATCACGGCCTTTCAGAGTGCCCATCAGCACTCTTGTTCTGTGACGGGAACACCCGTTGCAGCCTACTGGAAAATTTTTCGTTCGGTGCACTGCTCACAGGAGGTATTCAGCCTTGCGCTCGCATCCGTCTCGCACCACCCGACGGCTCTCTTTATGCTACCTGCAAGCCTACTTGTTCCTGTTCAAACGCTTTTGTTTTGAATATTATATCACTTTGCCGCGCGAATGTCAAGCCCTTTTTTCGACTTTTTTTCGTTTCCGCATTTTCTCATCCGTCGGCGGCTTATTTCACCATTCCGTAGCCGCCCGCGTGCTTACTCACCTCGGAAGCCACCACAAACACCTGCCTATCGCAGATGCTCCGGATTTTTTTCAGCTCCTTCGCCACCTCGCGCCGAGGCAGAACGATGAAAATCATATACATCCGATCCCGTGAGCCGCGCCCCGCAAACACGGTGTAGCCGCGATTCTGCGATTTCAGATAGGAGATGATCTTTTTTGTGTTTTCCTTGTTGGCCACCAACTGGAGATTGGAGGTGCCCAGCGCGATCTTGCTCTCCAGCGTGGAGCCGAGAAAAAGTCCCGTGGCGTAGCCCACGCAATAGAAGGCCAGCAAAAACAGATTGTCCCCCAGCGTGCCGATGATGGTGGAGATCACGAGTCCCCAAATGGTGCATTCCAGAAGACCGAGTCCCGCAGCCTTGAGGCGCTGTCCCTTCACCATCATGCAGGTCTTCAGCGATTGAATGGTGATCTCCAGGATCTTTGCCGCACAAACCAGCAGGCAAACCCATGCGGGATGAAGCGATGCTAAAAATTCAGACATAAAATTCTCCTTTCGGGATGAGGCACACCATTGCGACGTTGCCTCGGTTTTCCATTATTATACCAGATCCTGCAAAATTTGTCAAGAACGCTCTCCCCCGCCGAAGGGCTCACGTTGCATTCTTTTTCTCCATTGCGAGGGAGATTCCCCCTTGGCGCGCAGAAACCGCTTATAAAAATAAGCATAATCGGAATAGCCGCAGGCGCGCGCGATCTCCGCCAGCGGTCGGGATGTGGTTTCCAGCAGATAGGAGGCGCGCCTGATCCGCGCCTCGTTCACGTATTGAAAAGGGGAAGCTCCCAATTCCCTTTGAAAAAGACGGATCACATAGTTCTTGCTGTAGTGCAAGGCATCGCAAAGATCGGAAAGCGAGGTGATCCGCTCCAGATTTTGCTCCACGAAGTCGGCCAAGCCTTTGGCCACGGAGGGCTCGACAGATCGCCTCCGCAGAGAGAGCATCAGCTTCAGAAACAGATATTGCAGCTCGCTATAGCTTCTTCCCTCATGGGAGGCCGCATCCAATTCCTCCATCAGCTCCATCAGCTCCGCCGCATTGAAGCTTCCTCGCTCGGGGAGCGCTTCCTCTCCCTCGGTCCACTCGCCGTCGAAATGCGCGTAGAGATAGCGGGGCTCGTCGCTGATGCGGTCGCCCGTCTGGTGTCGATTCTTCCTTTGAATATAAAATTCCCCTGCCCGCACCTCGGCAGGCTCTCCGTCCTCGGAAAAGCGCAGGACGCCCTCCAGCACAAGGAGCAGAACGTTCACGCTGCAATCCCTTGTGATGTGTCGCTCATTTTTTCCGAACACACGCATGGAGGCGTGCAGATAAATGAGCGGTTGATTCAGATCGATCCCCCTCATGCGCTCCCTCCTCTCTTTGTTTTATTATACACCGATTGTGTGATATTGTCAATGTTTTTCCTAATTTTGTCAATTTATTTCTGAAATAAAGTGTGATATAATAAATCAACCAAAAAAGGAGGTGTCACCATGAATCGATGGAATTTTTACACGTCAAAGGAGCTAAAACCCAAGGGCTGGCTTCGCCGCCAGCTGGAAATTCAGGCCAACGGCCTGAGTGGCAATCTGGATCGCGTTTGGCGCGACGTTCGCGACAGTGCCTGGATCGGAGGCGATGCCGATGGCTGGGAGCGCGTGCCCTACTGGCTGGATGGCTTCATCCCGCTGGCCTATCTTCTGGAAAATGAGGATATGATCGCCCGCGCGAAAAAATACGTGGATGCCATTCTTTCCTACCAGCGCCCGAGCGGCTGGATCTGCCCCTGCACGGAGGAGGAGATCCCCACCTACGACACCTGGGCCGTTCAGCTGATCTCCAAGGTTTTGGTAGTCTACTACGAATGCTCCGGTGACGAGCGCATCCCGCAGACGCTCTACCGCGTTCTGAAAAATTACTACGATCTCTTAAAGGCAGGCACTGTGAAGCTCTTCAAGTGGGGCAAATCTCGCTGGTTTGAGGCCTTCATTGCCATCCGCTTTCTGAAAGACCGCTTCAATGAGGAGTGGCTGGGCGAGCTGGCCGCGATCCTTCGGGAGCAGGGCACCGATTACACCGCCCTCACCGATCGCTGGAGAGCCCCGGCCAATGAATGGACGCAGGAAACCCACATCGTGAATCTCGCTATGATGCTCAAATACGAGGCCGTTTCCCACGATCTGCTGGGCGAGGACTACACCGATTCTGCCCGTCGTCTGCAAACCATTCTCAAGGAATATAACGGCACGCCCGTTGGCCTTTTCACGGGCGACGAATGTCTTTCGGGACTCAGCGCCATCCAAGGCACCGAGCTGTGCGCCGTTGCAGAGCAGATGTATTCCTACGAATGGCTCTTTGCCGCCACGGGCGACGCGCACTGGGCAGAGCAGCTGGAGCTTCTCGCCTTCAATGCCCTTCCTGCCACCATCAGCGACGATATGTGGACGCATCAGTACGTTCAGCTGAGCAATCAGATCGCCTGCAAGACCTTCCCCCGCAACCCCATTTTCCGAACCAACGGCAAGGATGCTCACCTCTTCGGCTTGGAGCCGAACTTCGGCTGCTGCACCGCAAATTTCAATCAGGCATGGCCCAAGCTTGCTCTTTCGGCCTTCCTCTCCAACGGCTCCGAGGTGATCTCCGCCGTTCCCGTTCCCTCTCAGCTGACCACCGAGGATCTCAGCGTAACTCTCACCACCGAATATCCCTTTGAAAACAAGCTGATCTACACGGCAGAGGCGCGAAGCGACTCCACGCTTCGGGTGCGCATCCCCTCCTTTGCCAAAAATCTCCGCATCAACGGCGTGGCCACCGCCCTCACAAACGAGCTGGTCTTCTCCCTTGCCGCAGGCGCCGCCGAAACGGTGGAGATCACCTTCGACACCGTTCCCGAGCTGATCACACGCCCCCACGATCTCAGAAGCGTGCGGTGCGGTTCTCTCGTATTCTCCCTTCCGATCAGCTACCAAGCGCGGATGCTGGAATACGAGCGCAACGGAGTGGAACGCAAATTCCCCTATTGTGACTACGAATATCTCCCCACCTCGGAATGGGCCTATGCGCTCTCCTCGCCCTTTTTCAGCATTCAGCGGCGAGAGACCGATGCGATCCCCTTCAGCTCAAAGAATCCTCCCGTGGTTCTGAAGGCTCGCGTTCGTCGGATCCCCTGGGGCATGGAGGAGGGCTTCACGGCTCTCTGCGCCAAGGTGCCGCAATCGCTTCTTCCCCTTTCGGAGGAGCAGGAGATCGAGCTTCATCCCTACGGCTGCGCCAAGCTTCGCATCACCGAGCTTCCTCTGATCTGATCGCAACATACGTTTGCGCCCCGCTTTTTCCAAAGCGGGGCGCGTTTTTCATTTATGAGAAGAGCGTATTCGAGAACGGATCCATCCAATCCTCTCCTTTTTTCACGGCGAAATGAAGATGAATGGGATTCTCATCGGCCACCTCCAGCATGGCGCTTTCCCCAATCGTTCCGATCCTTTGTCCTCCCGACACGCGATCGCCCTCCTTCACGAGGGTGCTCCCCAGCGATTGATAATAGAAGAGCAGATCCCCTTCATCCACGGAAATAACAACGGTGTTTCCATAGGATTTGTCAAAATAAACCGCCTGCACCGTTCCGTCGTAGGCCGAATAAACGGCCGCATTCGATATCGACGAGGTGATATCCACGCCCAAATGGCTGCGATAATCCGCCGTGGAAGGATTCCAGACCTGCAAATCTCCCGAAAACGGCTTGGTGCTTCTCCCCTGCTCCACCAGATGCTCAGAGCGAAGAGCGGAATTCACCTTCACGGGAGTCTCACACACGGCCGCGCCCAACCGTCCGTCACCATAAGCGTAAACGGCTCTGATCCAATACCGTCCGGGAGCCAGATTTCCAAAGGCACGCACGTCGCCCGCCTGCTCTCGCACGATTTTCCCATTTTCGCGGATGATCTCCACGCGCAGAAGCGTCACCGCCTCGCCTTCCCGCATCTGAAGGTCAAATCGGATCTCCTCCGACGTCACGGCCTGCGCCGGAAGCACCTCGAATGCACCGGCAGTTGCAAAACAGCCTTCATAAAGCGGATGCAAAACACTGCCGTTTCCGTCCAAGGCATCGTAGCGGGCGCTGATCCTGCATTGATAGATCTCGCCCTCCTTCAGTCCTTCAAAGAGCAATCGGTTTGTCTCCTTCAAGGAGACAGGCCCTTGAGAGAACGTTTTTCCGTCGGTTCCCGTGAGGGAGACGTAGACCTCCCCTTCACTGTCCGCAATGAGAGAAAGCTCATCCTGCACGCGCACGTCAAAAGCGATCCGATCTCTCGCAACGGTCACGTTCTCCGGCGCGGCAATAGGCTGATCGTCGGTGTAGACGCCGATCTTCACCGTTCTGTCGCCGCGCATGATCACGTTTTTGATCCGCTCGCCGTCCACATATTTGATCGCATCGATGCGGTATTCCACCACGCCCTTCACGTCTCCAACGTTCACCTTCAGGATCAGATTCTCGGAATCCGATCCCTCTTCAAACATATAGGACTGATATTTCACGCCGTTGAGCGTGAAGGAAAGGATCTCATATTGCTTGGGATTATCCAGATGCACGGTGACGTAAACATCACTGTTGGGATCGGTATAGTAGGAGGCGCGATAGCCACTCTCGGGCGCAGGCGCCTTCAGAAGATCCTTTTCCGCAGAGGGAATGGGGTTCACGGGAGCGGTGTTTGCCTCATCGGATGCCCCGAGCAGGCGAAGCGTGGCCACGGAGTCGGCCTGCAGCGCCGCAAAGGGAACCTCCCCCGAAACCGTCATGCCCTCATAAACGGGCACCTTTGTCAGGATCGGCAGCACCAGCACGAAAAACAGCACGCACGCCGCCGCAAAGCAGGCAGCTCCGCCGCAAACGGCCCAAAAACTGCTTCTTTTCATTCTGTTTTTCTGCATCAGAGCATATCTTTTCCGAGCGGAGCGCTCCAGAAGCGCCTCGTCGATCCCATCCAGAAGCTCCAGCTTCCATTCATCCTTCCGATTCATCATTGAAGCCCCCTTTCCTGCAGATGCTCCCGCAATCCCTTGCGAACCGACGAAAGATCGCGGAAGATGGTGTTTTCACTGAGTCCCAGCATCCGCGCAATGCTTGCCACGGAATCCGAATAGTAATATCTGCAAACAAAAACGAAAAGCTTCCGATCCGAAAGGGTGTGCAGATATTCGTTAAGTGCAAGGCTCAGCTGATGGAGATGGTATTTCTCATCCTCCCCCATTTCAAAGTGCAAACACTCATCCAGCTCCTCCAAGGAGACCACCAGCTCCGAGGGGATCCTCTTGGCCGCCGTTTGCTTTCTCACGCGGCTCAGAGCCAGATTCCGCGTGATCCCCGAGAGAAAGGCGTGAAGCACTCCCGGCTTCTTCGGGGGAATAGCGTTCCACGTTCCGAGATAGGTGTCGTTGAGACATTCCTCACAGTCCAATCCGTTCTGCAGAATATTGAAGGCGATCGTGTAGAGATATTTTCCGTATTTCCGATCGGTGGCGCTGATGGCACATTCCTCTCGGCGCCAGTAGAGCGAAATGATCTCCTCATCGGTGAGCAATTCGCTTCGGCGATCTCCGGTGTGTAGATTCATGATAGCAGTCCTCCTAAAGGTTTGATGCAATGATAGCCTCTCTACTTAATATAGTCGCAAAATTTCCGAAAACCCACCATTATTTTTCGTTTTTTTCAAAATACTTCGTATCGACTCTCCCGACATGACATTGGAATTCACAAGAAAGGAGGCGTCCGCCGAAAAAGCAGATGCCTCCCCTCTTTTTATGCCTCAATCGTTTCCTCGAAAAATCGGCTCTGAAAGCCCTCGCTGCGCAAAAGATCAAACACGATCCGCAGCTTCGCCTCGAAGTTTGGCTGATAAGCCCGATAGTCCTCATAAAAATATTGCTCGTGGATCATCACGCGCAGAGCCTGCCTTGCCGTTAAGGGCGCGAGTGCCTTTGCCAGCTGCTCCGCCGCCACCGAGTTGATCACCAGATCTATGGATGCAATGGCCGCGCCGTTCCGATGAACGGTCTCCCCCGCCCTTGCGCGCAAAGTCTCCTCGTCAGAAAGTCCATAGGACGAAAGCGGCCGCGCCTCGGTTCCGAACAGACCGAGAAGCCCTTGCACGCCAACGTCGGCAAGAGCCCGCAAGCCCTCCTCCGTGGTTTGGCAATAATGCACGGTGGTGGTTTTCGCCAACGATTCCCGAGAGGCAAATCGCAGGATTTCCCTCTGCACCGCGCAGGCATCCTCGTAAACCTCCCAATAATCGGACTTTTCATAGGGGCAAACGGTTTCCTCTCGGGAATGGAAGGAAAGCTTGAGCCAAGGGGAGCAGGCGCGCCACTCCTCTGCATAGCGATCGGTCATTTGCGAGAGGGTGAATCCCTCGGTTTGATAGAAAAGATTCAGCTGGATCTTCAGATCATAGTTCTCATGCAGGCGGCGAAGCATCGCCGCATAGGGATGGCAAAAAAGGCTGACGGGAGCGGTTTCCGTCAGTTCCTTGAGAAAGCGGATATTATCATCCACGGTAAAGCAAAACGCTCTTTCCGAAAATGCCTCGCTCACCATAACCACGCTCCCTTCATCAACGTCCGATCGGCGATCTCCCGCAGGCATTCGGCCGCTTCGGTGGGAAGGCCGCCCTGCCCCAGCCGCGCGGCGGGTTCCCCCGTTAAAGCACGGAAGATCATGCAAACGGCAAGATATGCCCCCCTCTCGCTCAGATGGGCATTGTCCTCTCCCCATAGCCGAAGCTCTGCGGATCGGATCGCCTCGGCAAAGGCACGATTCACGGGTGCGCCGATCGCCTCCAGCTCCTCCCCCAAGGGAAGAAACAAGCGATCCAGCTCCCTGCACTGCTCGAAGGGACCCATGCCCCATTTTTCATATCCGTAGGGCGGCCGCACTTAGAACCCTGCTCTCCCCCCCGCCTCCGCAATACGGGCACATAGTATCCGACAGGCGTTTTGAGATGCCCTTCGCTGCTCTGCATTGGAAATGCAGCTGCCGTTGTCCTGCAGAAAGACTACGTCATAGGGCTTCTCCAGCGCCTTCCCCGCGGCCTCTCCGCGCGGATCCTTCGGATCGGCATACTGTGCCAGCGTGGCGCCTCCGCTCGTTACGTGAGCCGTTTGCATCGGATAGCCTGCCTCGGTTGCCAGCCGAGCCTCCTTTTTGAGTGATCGCTGCATTTCATCTGCGATCGAAACGGTTTCATTATATCACAAGCACTCCCCGTTGTCAAGTGGCCGTCCTTGGTTGAAGGCATTGCGAGACCGCTAACATTGACGGTGTTGTTTCCCGAGCCTCACAAGGAACAAAAAAACAAAGACTGCGGCGATCGTCTCGGACGGAACACTTTCGCGGCCGCAATATAAAAGCGGCTGAGTCGAATTCGACTCAGCCGCCTTTTGAAATTTATCGATTGCCGTACATTTTTTCGTAGTAGCTGCGGTATTCTCCCGAAATAATGGTTTCCCACCACTCCTTGTGGGTGAGATACCAATCGATGGTCTTGTCGATTCCATCGGCAAACTTCGTTTCGGGGAGCCATCCCAACTCGCTGTGGATCTTGGTGGGATCGATGGCGTAGCGCATGTCGTGCCCCTTGCGGTCAGCTACGTAGGTGATCAGACTCTCGGGCTTGCCGAGCTTTTGGCAGATCAGCTTCACAATATCGATATTGGCCATTTCGTTGTGGCCGCCAACGTTATAGACCTCACCCACTCTTCCCTTGTGGATGATCAGATCGATGGCCTTGCAATGGTCCTCCACGTAGAGCCAATCGCGCACGTTCTCTCCCTTGCCGTAAACGGGCAGGGGCTTATCGTTGAGGGCATTGGCGATCATGAGGGGGATCAGCTTTTCGGGGAAATGATAGGGGCCGTAGTTATTGGAACAGCGGCTGATGGTCACGGGGAGACCGAAGGTGCGATGGTAGGCCAGCACCAGAAGGTCGGCTCCTGCCTTGGAGGAGCTATAGGGACTGCTGGTGTGGATGGGAGTCTCCTCGGTGAAAAACAGATCGGGGCGATCCAGCGGCAGGTCGCCGTAGACCTCGTCGGTGGACACCTGATGGTAGCGCTCAATGCCGTATTTGCGGCAGGCATCCATCATCACCTGTGTGCCGAGAATGTTGGTTTGCAGGAAGATCTCGGGATTCTCGATGGAGCGATCCACGTGGCTTTCGGCTGCAAAGTTCACAACGATATCCGGCTTTTCCTCCTCAAAGAGCGCATAGATTCCCGCTCTGTCGCAGATATTCAGCTTGCAGAAGCGGAAATTGGGATTCTTCAGCGCTTCCTCCAGCGTGGAAAGATTGCCCGCATAGGTGAGCGCATCCACGCAAATGATGCGATAATCGGGATATTTCCTCAACATATGGTAAACGAAGTTTGCGCCGATAAAGCCCGCTCCGCCCGTTACGATGATCCTTTTCATAATAAGCCTTCCTCCATCATAGATTGAATCTGCTTGAACGACATCTGCTTCTGATCCTTTTCACTGAGAAGCACGTCCGAAACGTCGCCCCAGTCGATTCCGATATCGGGATCGTTCCACATCAGACCGCCCTCGTCGCCGGGATGATAAAAATCGGTGACCTTATAGCAAAACTCCGCCACCTCCGAGCGCACCACGAAGCCGTGGGCAAAGCCCTCGGGGATGTAGAACTGCTTTTTGTTTTCCTCCGTCAGCTCAATTCCATACCATTGGCCGAAGGTGGGAGAGCCTCGGCGAAGATCCACCGCCACGTCGAACACGGCGCCCTTGATCACTCGCACAAGCTTGCCCTGCGGAAACTGCTTCTGAAAATGCAGGCCGCGAAGCACACCCTTTCTCGACATGGATTGATTGTCCTGCACGAATTTCATGGTGAGACCTGCTTCCTCCATGTCTCTCTGATTGTAGGTCTCCATGAAGTACCCTCTTTCGTCGCCGTGCACGGCGGGCTCGATCACGCAGAGTCCCTCGATTTCCGGTCTGTAAACCTTAATTTGTCCCATCTTGCATCTCCAATTCCTTCAGGTAGCGCGCCAGCGCATCCTGCCACGTGGGCAGAGGCTCAAAGCCGCACTCCTGCAATTTACTTTTATCCAAACGGCTGTTGAAGGGCCGCGCGGCCTTGGAAAGACCGTACTCCTCTGTTGTCACGGGAATGACCTTGGTATCCATTCCTGCCTGACGGAAGATCTCCGCGGCGAATTCCGCCCAGGAGATGAAGCCGCCCTCATTGGTGGCGTGATAGTAGCCGTAGCGCTCGGTTTCGATCATGTCCACCAGAAGGCGGGCGAGATCCGCCGTGTAGGTGGGAGTACCGATCTGATCCTTCACCACGCGCAGAGTGTCGTATTTCTTGCCCACGTTCAACATCGTTTTGATGAAATTCTTGCCGTTGAGGCCGAACACCCACGCGATGCGAACGATAAAAAACTGCTCCAGCAAGCCGCTCACTGCCAGCTCGCCCTCCAGCTTGGTGCGGCCGTAGACCGACAGAGGCGCATAGTCCTTGCAATCGGGCGTCCAAGGCGTTTCTCCTTGCCCGTTGAATACGTAATCGGTGGAAATATACATCATTCTGCAGCCCAACCGCTTGCAGGCCGCCGCCAGATAGACAGTTCCCTTGGCGTTCACAGCCTCCACCTTGGCCACGTTCTCCGCATCCTCCGCCGCATCCACGGCCGTCCATGCGGCGCAATGGATCAGCGCATCGGGACGGATCTTTTCCATCACACGATCCACCTCGGCCTCGCTCGTGATGTCCATCTCCTCCACGTCCACGCCGATGGGCTGATGCCCGCGGCGCTCCAGCTCCTTCACGGCATCGAAGCCCAGCTGGCCTCTCACGCCCGTTACCAAAACTCTCATGCTCTTCTCCTCATCAATAGCGGATCAAACCGTCGGCCACCTTTTTCAGATGCTCGCCGTAGGGCGATTTTCCGTAGCACACAGCGGATTGAAGCAGCTCCTCGCGGGTGATCCATCCATTTTTATAGGCGATCTCCTCAGGAGCGGAGATCTGAATGCCCTGACGATTCTGGATCATCTTCACGAAGTCGGTGGCCTCGGCAAGGCTATCCATCGTTCCCGTATCCAGCCATGCAAAGCCTCTGCCCAGCAGCTGAACGTCCAGAACTCCGTCCTTGAGATACATTTCATTGAGCGTGGTGATCTCCAGCTCGCCTCTCTTGGAGGGCTTCACCTGCTTGGCCCGCTCACTCACGCCCGCGGGATAGAAGTAGAGCCCCGTCACGGCATAGTTGCTCTTGGGATCCTGCGGCTTTTCCTCAATGGAAACGGCCCTTCCCTCGGCATCGAATTCCACCACGCCGAAGCGCTCGGGATCGTTGACGTAGTAGCCAAACACGGTGGCGCGGGCATTTGTCTCCGCATTCTCCTTGGCCGCGCGCAGAGATCTGCCGAAGCCGTTGCCATAGAAGATATTATCGCCCAGCACCATTGCGCAGGCGTCGTCGCCGATGAATTCCTCTCCCAGCAGGAAGGCCTGCGCCAAGCCGTCCGGCGAGGGCTGAACCTTATAGGAAAGATGCACGCCGTAGCTGGAGCCGTCGCCCAACAGTCGCTCGAAGTTGGGCAGGTCGGTGGGCGTGGAAATGATCATGATATCGCGGATCCCCGCCAGCATCAGCGTGGAAAGCGGATAAAAGATCATGGGCTTATCATAGATCGGAAGCAGCTGCTTCGATGTCACCATGGTCAGAGGGTAAAGTCGCGTTCCGGCACCGCCGGCTAAAATAATACCTTTCATTGGTTGCACCTTCTTTATTATTTTTCGATCCCCTCGCGGGATCGGTTGAGTCGGATCGGCAGAGGGCCTGCAGGGGCGTGTCCGCACGCTCGCTTGCAGTGATTTCCCTTCCGCAGAAGCACCACAGCCACTGTTTTCAGCGTTAATCGGAGATCCAGCGCAATGCCCGCGTGCTTCACGTAGCAGGCATCCAGCACGGCCTTATTTTGCGGCGTGACGTCGTCTCGCCCCATCACCTGCGCATAGCCGGAGATCCCCGGCCGCATGGAAAACACGCCCAGCCGCTCCCGCATCCCGTTGCACTCCTCGCAGGGGATCAGGGGACGGTAGCCGATGAAGGACATGGTGCCCCTCAGCACGCACCAAAGCTGCGGCAGCTCGTCCAGCGAAAGCCGACGAAGAAGACCGCCCACCCTCGTGACGTAGCGCTCAGGCTCCTGCAGGCAACCGGTGGGACATTCCGACGGTGCCGTTGGGATCATCGTGCGGAATTTATAGCAAATGAATTCCCTGCCGTTTCTGCCCACGCGCTTCTGCCGAAACAGCACTGTTCCCTCCGAATCGATCCGAATCGAAACCGCAATCAGCAAAAACAAGGGGGCCAATGTCGCCAGAAGAGCCGCGGCCAGAATCAGGTCGGCGCCTCGCTTGGCAAAGCGATAAAGCCTTCGATGCCTTTGATTGGGGCAAAACTGCGAGATAAAAGCCTCGTAGATCGCCTCATCATATTCTTTTTTACAATCAAACTCTCCGAAAAGAGGCAGTTCCTCCAAGGCCCGGATCCTCATCACCCTCCACCAAAAATCAAGTTGGAAGCCCTTTGTGCGCATTTCTCGCGCAGGCTTCTCCACCATCATTTTTCTCACAGAAGGTGAAAACTATTCCGATGCCGAAAAGAGACCGCAATCTCTCCTATATATCATACCATAAAACCCCTCGCTTGTCAACTGTTTCCTTCGCATTCGCCCATATTCGGATACACCGAAGAACCGAAAAGCACTCCGATTATGCCTTGCATGGCAAATCCGAACGGAATGCTGAAATTTTCCCCGCAGATCGCTTTCACCAAACAAAAAATTTTCGACAATCTTTTTGTTCACAAATTGTTTGGAATTCATAATAAAACGTTAACCATTTGTTCAGACTGCTCATTTTGGGGAAACACTTTTTGTTAAAAAAGTTCATATTCTTGTATTTTTGTGCAAGGCTATAGAAAATGCCGTTAAAAAAAGCATTGACATTGTGCAAAAATATGCTATAATAAATGTAAGACATCGTGACGAAGAATTGTTCTGCGCCTACATCCCCATAAAAGGTTGTTTGAATGGAACCTATCTTGGCGGATCAGGCGTTTTTTTCGTGCCATTGTCTTGCCACCCTGCCCAAGAGAGGAATCTGCCCATGAGTCATCCGAATCCGCAAGAGGAAGCCACGCGTGCCTTGGTGCGCGATGCGCAAGCAGGCAATGACAACGCCTACTCCGAGCTGTTTGAGCTTTATGCGAATCTGATCGACTCGGTCTGCCGCTCTTATGAAGAGGACGCTCCCTCCGAGCAGGAGCTTCGCTCCGAGGCGATCACCGCCTTCTGGCATGCCATCTGCCGCTTCAACCTTGAGCAAAAGGAGGTCTCCTTCGGGTTGTTTGCTCGCATCTGCATGGCAAACCAGCTGAAGAGCTACTATCGGAAATGGAAGCAGATCCCCTGCCCCGTTTCCCTTGACACCGAGGAGCTGGCCGGCACGCTGCAGGCCGACGAAAGCAGCAATCCCGCCAACGGCGTGGTGGAGCAGGAGCAGTATCTGGAGCTTCTGCAGATGATGGAGACCGTGCTTTCCTCGCAGGAGCGCCGCATCTGGCTTCTTTTCACCGAGGGAAAAACCGCCTCAGAAATTGCAACACTTTCGGGAGTTGACAAAAAATCTGTTCAAAACGCGATCTTCCGCGCGCGCAAAAAGCTGCGGAACGCGATTCCGCCCCATTGATCGGGCGGATAGATGCCCAATTAGCTTAAGAAAAGCGGCTTCCGCAAGGAAGAGGATGCCGGTTGAAGTCCGGCGGCGGGTGATAAAAACATATTTCTTTAAGAGAGGGTTAAAACAATGTTCCAGGACGAAAACATCAGCACAGTTGAAGAAGTCGAATACGTCGACGAGACCTTGGTTTGCAAGGATTGCGGCAACGAATTTGTCTTCACCGCAGGCGAGCAGAGATTCTACGCCGAGAAGGGCTTCCAGAACAAGCCGAAGGCTTGCAAGGCATGCCGCGACGCGAAGAAGAACGCTGCTAACAGAGCTGCAGGCGTCACCTTCACCACCGTTTGCGCTGAGTGCGGCGGCGAGGCGATCGTGAAATTCCAGCCTTCCAGCGACAGACCCGTGTACTGCGATCTCTGCTTCAAGAAGAGAAGAGCTGAGCAGGCATAAGAACTGTATCTGATTTTTTCACAGGATAGATATAGTGGAGAAGGACCGTTTCCAAATGCTCGGAAACGGTCCTTCTCTTTTTTTCAATACGGCACTCTGTCCGGCTCCTGCAGATATTCTTCATACAGCGCCAGACAAGCCTCTCGCACCTGCGGCATCGGAATAAGATCGCCCTGCTCCGCCCGCATCGTTTCACAAAAGCGTCGGTCACGGAAGCCGATGGTCTCGGCATCCTCCACGGTGCATCCGAAATAGACCTTTTCAATGTTCGCCCACAAAATCGCTCCGCGGCACATGGGGCAGGGTTCTCCCGTGGTGTATAGCTCGCAATCGGAGAGATCGAAGGAATCCAGCGCTGCGCAGGCATCCCGAATGGCCTCGATCTCTCCATGGCAGGTGGGATCTCTGCGGAGCAGCACCTGATTGTGCCCTCGCCCGATCACCCTGCCGTCCTTCACGATCACGCAGCCGAACGGCCCTCCGTGTCTCTTTTGGATTCCCTCCCTCGCTTCCTCGATGGCAATCTTCATATATTGATCTGTGTTCATTTCGATCTCCTCCCTTTCCCCTGCTATCCTTCCCCGATTTTCAGGAAGAAATACGAAAAAGTTTGCCAAGATAACGAGGAAGCTACCGAGTTTTGAAATTCGCGTGGGTTCGACTCGCGTGACAACGCGACTCCAGCAATCAGAGAAGACACCCGAATGGGTGTCTTCTCTGATTGGCGGAGCATCAGGACTTAAATCCGAACCGCATCATCGTGATATATCATGCTTGGCTTTACACAGCACTCTGCCGATAATCGCGTGCGGCAACTGCCGCCGACGGAGCGTAGAGGATTCAGAACCCAAACGCGCGCTGTGCGGATTGGGATCAGCCCAGATGATAATAAACGTATTTTTGTTCTGCGTTTATAACCTTTATCAGGTGTGCAGACCCGTTGTGATTGATCTCTTGACTGACAATTTCCCCCTCCATCGTACCGAGAACGGCTCCGGCTTCGTTGTAGACCGTCCAAACGTCATTGTTTTTAATCATTATATAAGTACCGTGCTGGGCTTGGAAATCCTGGGGCGCCTCGTTGGTCAAAACGATTGGCTCGCTACCGCCGGTATAGAGCAAAAGCCCGCCGTTGGCATCCTGCAGTAATATGGAGCTTCTAACGGTTTGCAGGAATTTCAGGTGGCTGAAATCGTAAACCAAGTTCAGGGAAGCGTCGTAGATCTTTTTGTCCGTGCGGAAATAGCATCCAAACCGGCCGACGCCAGAGATTTCGCCCAACGTCTTACCTTTTTCATCAATCAAGTAGACCTTATCATCGGCGGCATATGCCAACCAACGGTTTTCTGCAAACAGAGTGATATAGGAAATCGGTTCTCCGTTTATGTTTTCCAACAAGGAGAGCTCGCCCTTTTTGTTGATGGTTACCGTGCATTCTGTCGAAAGCCGCTTATCCTCGATCAAGCATACTTGGCCCCAACCGAGTGCCTTGGTGTCCAGCCCGTGTTGCTCATTGTATTCAACCACGTTTGCAACTGCGATGAATGAGTATTCGCAATCGATCGTTTTTACAGTTTCCCTTTTGACGTTTACGATTTGCGTGACGACAATATATTTTTGATCCTGGGAAATGTAGGTATAGTCATCGGAATGGTCGTCTGCCTTGTAGGTGTACTGAACAAAGAATTTTTCGCTTTCAAGCGGAAACAAACAATTGACTTTACCTTCGGCTTCCACGTAACCCGGGACGCTGTAGGTTCCGATTCTGTTCAAGCAGCTGTCATAGACGGTTAAGGTCTTTTGATCCCACTCATAATAGATATCGTCATGCTTATAAAGGCGATTGGGGAGATAGGAGAAGGAGGAGTAGTCAAACGCGTAGGTAATGGCACCGTTCTCTGCGCAGCGATAGCATTTTTCGTTAAAGAACAAGAGATCGTTCAAGACGATCACACGCGATGCTCCCGCAGCCGTTTCAATCGCTTCGCCGGACTGGGTGTAGAGAGTTGAGGTTGTCTTTTGCGTTTTGAGCTCGGTTGATTTAACAACGAAACAAGATGCTTTTTCATTATAAGCCGAAATATTGTAAAAGGAAACGCTTAGCTGAAGCTTGTCGGTGTTTGTACCGCTCCAAACAATAGAGTTTGTGGTGATATTATAGACCGCGATGTCGTTTTTGTTGCCCATATAGAATTGTCTTAAATTACCCGATGACGAGATATCAACGTCTGCAAGCTTCTGGGGGAAATCGGGAACTTCTTTCAGACTCGTAAATAATGGAGCGTATTCTGTGGGCGCGGAATCTTTTATCAGTAGTTTTTTCAGCTTAATATCAGGATTGCCGCCGCATGCTGATAACAGTGTCAGCATCGCCAAGGTCAGTGCGATGAACGTCAGTAATTTAGAGTGCTTCATGTCATTCCTCCTAACATTTTTGGGGACGGAGCATCGTCTGCTCACAGTATAGCATGAAAAAAAAGAAATGTCAAGCATTTCTGAAAAAGCAAGGACTTCTCGCCGCAAGGCAACGTCAAATAAAAGCGAGAGGTCATTGTGAACTGCCCCAAATTGTACGGACAGCACAAAAAAGAGTCCTAAGGTAGAAAATATAAAAAATTAAGCAACGAACTGACATCGCTTTTCAAGTGGTGTCAGTTTTGTTTTGAGTTGGATACGTTCGTTGTTATAGAAG
>JAZRCQ010000066.1:0-4480 GCA_045659845.1 Eubacteriales bacterium | reverse complement strand
AGACCGCCCCGCCGAAGCGGGACAGTCTTGAAAAAGCATTTTTCGATCAAGCCTTGCCAATGGAACCGAACAGCTCCATCTTTTCCTTCACGGTAGCCTTGATTGCCTCAAAGCCGGGAGCCAGAAGCTTTCTGGGATCGAAGCCCTTGCCCTGAAGATCCTTGCCTGCCTCAACGTATGCACGGGTAGCTGCAGCAAAGGAAAGCTGGCACTCGGTGTTCACGTTGATCTTGGAAACGCCGAGAGAGATCGCCTTCTTGATCATATCCTCGGGAATACCCGTGCCGCCGTGGAGAACCAGAGGCATCTCGCCCACCTTCTCGGAAACGGCAGCCAGCGTTTCAAAGGAAAGTCCTGCCCAGTTTTCGGGATACTTGCCGTGGATATTGCCGATGCCTGCAGCCAGCATGGTCACGCCCAGATCGGAGATCATCTTGCATTCCTCGGGATCAGCGCACTCGCCCATGCCCACAACGCCGTCCTCTTCGCCGCCGATAGAGCCAACCTCTGCCTCCAGAGAAAGTCCCTTTTCCTCGCAAACGGCACCCAGCTCCTTGGTCTTGGCCACGTTATCCTCGATGGGATAGTGAGAGCCGGCGAACATAATGGAGGAGAAGCCGGCCTCGATGCACTTATAGCATCCGTCGTAGCTTCCGTGATCGAGGTGAAGCGCCACGGGAACCGTGATCTTCAGCTCGTCGATCATTGCCTTCACCATGTCGGCAACGGTCTTGAAGCCGCACATATATTTTCCTGCACCCTCGGACACACCGAGGATCACGGGAGAATTCTGCTCCTGAGCCGTGAGAAGAACGGCCTTGGTCCATTCCAGATTGTTGATGTTGAACTGGCCAACAGCATAGTGGCCTGCTTTTGCCTTTTGCAGCATTTCCTTTGCAGATACAAGCATGATAAAACCTCCTGAGCTTTCATGTTTTTATTTCTTGTACTTACTATTATAAACTATTTTTGGTGAAAAATCAAGTGTTTTTGATATTCTTATATCAAATTCGTGTTTTCAATCAAACGGCGCTACGCGTAATCCCCTCGCTCCACTCTCTCGCGAAGCATACGGCGATCGATCTTGCCGTTTGGCGTGAGCGGCAGGACGGGCAGATTCACGCAATTCGTTGGGAGCATATAGCTCTGCAGACGCGTTCGCAGGAAGGATAAAAGCTCCTCCACCGCAACGTCGCCAACGTAGAACAGCACGATCCGACGGCGCTCGGCATCGTAGAAGCAGCAGGCGCGGCCGATGCGCTCATGTCTTGCGGCGGCGGCCTCGATCTCTCCCAGCTCAATTCGATAGCCGTTGTGCTTGATCTGAGAATCCCGACGGGAAACAAACACCAATTCTCCATGGCGATTTCGGCGGGCAAGATCTCCCGTGCGGTAGACCACGTCCGGATAGCGATCGTGCAAGGGGTTCTGCACGAAGGCCTCCCTCGTTCGCCCGGCATCTCCGAAATAGCCCAGCGTCACGCAGGTTCCCCGCAGATAGATCTCTCCCTGCTCGCCTTCCTTGGCCTCTTTTCCGTTTTCGTCGATCAGAAGAAGCCCCGTGTTGCGGAAGGGGCCGCCGATCGGGATGGGCTCATCCTCCTCCAGCTCGCGATCGGCCTTCCAAAAGCAGGACATTCCCGTGGCCTCCGTTGGCCCATAGAGATTATAAAAGGCAGCATTCGGCAAGGCTCTTCTCCAGATCCGCAGCTGTGCCGGCGGAAAGACCTCGCTTCCGAAGGCGACGGTGGTGAGATATTGGGGCGGACATTTTTCCAGCGCTCCCGTGGAGGAAAGGAAGGTGAGTGCGGTGACAACCCAGCAGACCGTGTTGATCCGATGCTCGTTGAGAAACCGGCAAAGCAGCATGGGGAAGCTGAAATAGGTGGACGGCGTGAAATAGGTGGTGGCGCCCAGCTTGATCACGGGCATCAGCTCCTTCAGAGGAGCATCAAAATAAAGGGGCGTCTGATTGGCAAACACGCTCGCCTCCGAAAAGACAAGCGCATCGCAAAGCGCCTCGGTATAGTCGATCACCGACCGATGGCAGGCCACCACGCCCTTGGGAACCCCCGTGGAGCCCGACGTGAACACCACGTAGATGGGATCCACGTCCAGCTGAGCGCTGCGAACACGCGCCAGCGCCGAGCCATTCAGATCACTTTCCACCAGCTCGGCATAGGAGAGACTTTTTCCCCGAAAATGCAAGGTCTTCGCCGTTTCCGCGCCCTTCTCATCCACGATCAGCGCGGCGGCGTTCACCTGCTCCAGAATCATTTCCATCCTTGAAGCGGGCATGGCGGGATCCAGCGGCACGTAGAAGCAGCCCGCATAGACCGTTCCGAAGAACGCCACGGGAACTCTCGGATGCTTCTCCATCAGAATGGCAACGGCGCTTCCTGCGGCAACGTGGGCCAGCAATCCGCTCCCCAGCCTTTTTGCCCCCTCGCTCAGCTCTCGGAAGCACACGCTCTCCTTGCCGTTTGAGAAGGCGATCTTATCGGGCAGGCGAGGGGCCGTGGCCTCCAGATATTCCAGAATATTGGTTTGGATCGGCATAGTGCCTTCTCCTTTCTCGCTTTTATTGCAGATCCGACCGCTCCGTGAGGATCACGGTGGACGTGGGAGGGTAGCTCCCCCGATCGTAGTAATAGAAATACGGTCTTTGGAGACTGAAGGCATCCACCTGCGCATCGGTGAGAAGTGCGCCGCTTTGGCTCACGTCCCTGAGGCGCGTGGCATCATAGTGATACCACCGTGCCGCCGCACCCGAGCCGCCGATATTGACCATCGACCAATAGTGGGTGTCGTCGGTGTAGCCCGGCAGGCGCTGCACGTCCAGATTCTCAATGCCAAGGCGCGTGAAGAAGGCCTTGGAAAGGGCGAAATAGCTGAAGCAATCCCCTTTTCGGTTGAGCAGGGTGAAATAGGCCTCCCGCATCCAGTCGGCCTTATCGGAGGTATCCACGTAAGTGATCCGCGCATCCGTGTGCACAAACCGCCAGATCGCACGCACCTGCTCCTCGCGGCTCATGCCGGACAGACCCAGCTGCGCGATCAGCGGATCGATCTGCGCATGGAGCATCTCCTCGGTGATGCGCTCGGCATAAACGTGCACCACCGTTTCGGCGAACGTCACGTTTCCCGCCACGTCCTGCGCCCAATAGAAAACGGGATAAACGCCCTCCTTCGAGGTGTCCACGGCGGAGGAATCCACCTCCAGCGTGATCGCGCCGCCGCAGTTATCCTCCAGTGAAAGCCCCGCGCGGTAGGCAACGCCCTCGCCAACGTAGGCCACCAGCTCCCGAACACCAAGGATCCGAGGGCCTTCCTCATCACGGATCAGCGTCAGCTTCGCCCGAAGCGTTTGCCGCCTTCCCTTGGCCGGATGAAGGATCAGCTCCACCTCGTTGTCGCCCGTGCGAAGTCCGCGATACGGGTCTGCAGATGCAAACTCCACGCGATCTCCCTCCCGAAGGTTCACCACGAATTCCTCTGCCTCGGGCAGCACCGTTCCGATGGCCCAGATCAGATCCCGCGTGGCATATGCGGTCTTTTCACCGCAAGCAAGCAGGGAGAGACACAGAAGAACCGTCCATCCCGCCAGCAGAAGTCTTGCGAAAAGCCGTTTCATTCCGTTCCCTCCCTTCTTCAATGCAATACCGATCAGAGCAGATGCACGCCGTTTTCGGCGCAGATCCTCTGCTCCTCCTTCGTCCAATACGAGGACTGCACCTCTCCGATATGCGCCTTTCTCAGGAAGAACATGCACATACGGGACTGTCCGATGCCGCCGCCGATGGTGTAGGGCAATTCTCCTGCCAGAAGCGCCTTGTGGAAGGGCATCTCTGCCCGATCCTCACAGCCTCTTGCCTTCAGCTGACGGCGCATGGCCTCCTCGTCCACGCGGATGCCCATGGAGGAAAGCTCCAGAGCAATATCGAGGACGGGATAATACACGATGATATCGCCGTTGAGGCTCCAATCGTCATAGTCGGGGGCGCGGCCGTCGTGAGGCTTACCGCTCTTGAGCGCACCGCCGATCTGAGAAAGGAAAATGGCACCGTATTCCTTGGCGGCGCGGTACTCCCGCTCCTTGGGCGTCAGATCGCCCCAGCGATCCTCCAGCTCCTGCGAGGTGATAAAGGTGATCTCCTCGGGCAAGAGCTTGCCGATAAAGGAATACTCGTTCACGATATACTGCTCGGTGTGGCGCAGGGCATCATAGATGCAACGAACGGTGCGCTTGAGCGTTTCCTCGGTTCTCTGCTCCTTGGTGATGATCTTTTCCCAGTCCCACTGATCCACGAACATGGAATGGATATTGTCGGTATCCTCATCGCGGCGGATGGCGTTCATATCGGTGTAGATCCCCTCGCCGGGTGCAAAATCGTACTGCTTGAGGGCATAGCGCTTCCACTTTGCCAGCGAATGCACGATCTCCAGCTCCTCGCCGGAGCGAAGATCGAAGCGGACGGCG
>JAZRCQ010000065.1:0-5380 GCA_045659845.1 Eubacteriales bacterium | reverse complement strand
GATGCAATCGTCGTCGGCGGCCAGCTTTTTGCCCATGATACTGGAAACGATCAGAGGCAGACTGTCCACCGTGGCGGTGACGTCGCGAAGGGCGTAAAGCAGCTTATCGGCAGGCGCCAGATCGGCACTCTGTCCAACGATGGCAATACCCACGCGGTTCACGATCTCCTCAAATTCACGGGTGGGAAGGTCGGTGCGAAAGCCCGGAATGGCCTCCAGCTTATCCACGGTGCCTCCCGTGTGCCCCAAGCCTCGGCCGCTCATCTTAGCCACCTTCACCCCCAACGTTGCCACAATAGGAGTGACCACAAGGCTGGTCTTATCGCCAACGCCGCCCGTGGAGTGCTTATCCACCCGCAAACCGTTGATCCCCGAAAAATCCAACCGCTCCCCCGAATCGCGAACGGCAAAGGTGAGCGCGGCCGTTTCCGCCACGGTCATACCGCGAAAATAGATGGCCATGCAGAGCGCCGCCGCCTGATAGTCGGGCACGCGCCCTGCCACGTATTCCGAAAGAAACCAGCGGATCTCCGCGTCTGTCAGCTCCCCGCCGTCTCTCTTTTTTCTGATGATATCATACATTCTCATGGCGCACACTCCTCAAAGCTTCAGATCCTTTTTGCCGAACGTATAGGGCAAAAGAGACTGCAGATCGGTGACGGTGAGAGCATCGGGACGTCCCAAAACAACCCGAAGATCTCCCTCGCAGAACTCCGCCAGCACCTGCCGGCAAACGCCGCAGGGAGCGCACAGCTCGGAAAGGCTCTCTCCCTTGCCGCCAACCACCGCGATGGCCTCAAATTCCCGCTCTCCCTCGCTCACCGCCTTGAACACCGCCGTGCGCTCGGCACAGTTGGTGGGGGTGTAGGAAGCGTTCTCCACGTTGCAGCCCGTGTATACCCTGCCGCTTTTGCCCAGCAGAGCCGCTCCAACGAAGAATCCCGAATAGGGTGCGTAGGCACGTTCTCTTGCCGCCACGGCAAGCTCCATCAATTCCTTATCACTCATGAATGATCTCCTTCAAAAAGCTCTTGCCGCAGATCCGCTCCGCCGAAAGCCCCAACCAATCCAGCACGGTGGCACCAATGTCGGCAAAGCTTTCCCTTGTGCCGAGATCCACCCCCTGCTTCAGGCGCTTGCCGAAGGCCAGCATGGGCGTGTATTCGCGCGAATGGTCGGTGGAGGGTGTGGCAGGATCACAGCCGTGATCGGCGGTGATGATGAGAAGATCGTTCTCCGTCAGACGAGCAAGCACCTCGCCGAGGCCTCTGTCGAAGGCGGTCATGGCGCGTGCATAGCCCGCCACGTCGTTGCGGTGACCGTAGACCATATCGAAATCCACCAGATTCACGAAGCAAAGCCCCTCAAATTCCCGATCCATAATGGAAAGCCAACGGGCCATGCCGTCGTCGTTGCCCACGGTGGGATGACTTTCCCCAAAGCCGCGGCCTGCAAAAATATCATAGATCTTGCCCACGGAGATGGTCTCCATGCCCGCCTCGCTGATCACGTCGGCCATGGTAGCGGCAGGGGGAACGAGGGAATAATCGTGGCGGCGCGGCGTTCTCCGAAAGGGATAAACACCCGTGAAGGGGCGTGCGATCACGCGTCCCACGCCATGCTCTCCCTGCAGAAGCTCGCGAGCCTGCTCGCACCAGCGATAGAGCGTTTCCACGGGGATCAGATCCTCGTGGGCGGCGATCTGAAACACGCTGTCGGCCGACGTATAAACGATCAGCTTGCCCGTTTTCAGATGCTCCTCGCCGAAATCGCGGATCACGTCGGTGCCGGAATAGGGGCGATTGCAAAGCACGCCTCTGCCCGTCAACGCCTCAAATTTTCCGAGAACGTCCTCGGGAAATCCGTTGGGATAAGTGGGCAGGGGACGTTCCGAAACAATGCCTGCGATCTCCCAATGGCCAATGGTGGTGTCCTTGCCCATAGAAGCCTCGCGCATGCGGGCATAGCAACCGAGAGGCTCTCCCTTGCCGCCGCCCACGCCGTTGATATGGAGCAGTCCCAGCCGCTCCAGATTCGGGCAGGAAAATTCAGGCTGCCGGCGAATAGTGGCAAGCGTGTTGCTCCCCTCATCGCCCCACAAGACGGCATCGGGCATCTCGCCGATGCCCATGCTGTCCATAACCGTTAAAAATACTCTTTTTTTCATACCGTTGTGCAAAAAACGACTGTCAAGCCAGCTCCAAGGCCACCTTGATCATGGAAACGAGAGAGGTCTGACGCTCCTCGGCGGTCAGCTTCTGATCGGGGGAGGTGAAGGAATCGGTGACGGTGCAGAGGCAGAGGGCCTTCTTGCCCGCGCGCGCGGCATTGCAATAGAGAGCGGCGGATTCCATCTCCACGCCCAGAACGCCCATCTTCGCCCACTCCATGTCGGAATGATCGTCGGCATAGAACACATCGGAAGAGAAGATATTGCCCACGCGATAGTTCACGCCCAATCGCTCGCATTCCTCCACCGCGCGGCGAACCAGCTCGAAGTCGGCAATGGGAGCAAAGGTGCCGGGAAGGCGATACTGCGCGGCGTAGTTGCCGTTGGTGCAGGCGCCCATGGCGATCACGATGTCCTTCAGCTTCAGATCCTCCAGGAAGGAGCCGCAGGAGCCAACGCGAATGATCGTGTCCACGTCATAAAAATTATAGAGCTCGTAAGAATAAATACCGATAGAAGGCTGTCCCATGCCCGATGCCATCACGGAAACGCGCTTGCCGTTGTAGTAGCCGGTGTAGCCCTGCACGCCTCGGACATCGTTGACCAGAACCGCGTCCTGCAGGAAATTTTTCGCAATGAACTCCGAGCGGCGGGGGTCTCCCGGCATCAGAACGGTCTTGGCGAAATCGCCCACGTTAGCGGAAATATGAGGTGTTGCCATGATATGATCTCCCTTCCTTCATCAATAGCCGCTGCCTTCGATGCCCTGCACGGCCTTCACCACGCGGCTGGTGCCCAAACGGGATGCGCCCAGATCCAGAAACGCCTGCGCATCCTCCAATCCCGAAATGCCGCCGGCGGCCTTCACAAGCACGCCCTCGCCAACGTTTTCCACCATCAGCTTCACGTCGGCCAAGGTGGCACCGCCCGTGGAGAAGCCCGTGGAGGTCTTGATATAATCTGCGCCTGCCTCGGTGACGATGCGGCACATGGCGAGCTTTTCCTCCTCGGAAAGGAGGCAGGTCTCAATGATCACCTTCAGGATATGCTCCCCGCTGGCGGCCTTGATGGCGCGGATCTCGCCGAGAAGCGCCTCCTCGTTGCCGTCGCGCAGATCGCCGATATTGATCACCATATCGATCTCATCGGCGCCGTTTTTGATGGCGTCCTCGGTTTCAAACACCTTCACGGCGGTGGTATTATAGCCGTTGGGGAAGCCGATCACGGTGCAGATCTTCAGGCGGTCGCCCACGTAGCTCTTGGCTCTGCCCACAAAGCTGGGGGGAATGCAAACCGATGCGGTGCCGTATTTCATGCCATCGTCGCAGATCTTCTTGATCTGCTCCCACGTGGAGGCCTGCCCCAGGAGGGTGTGGTCACATTTGGAAAGAATATTTTTCACGTTTTCCATTTTTCGTCGTTCCTTTCTTATGGGTGAATCTTAACACTATTATTATACCTAATTTTTCAACTTCTGTCAAGAAAATTTCTCTCCTTTTCCGCAGTTTTATCCCACTCGCCCGTCGATTTTCACAAAAAAACGGGAAACCTCTCTGAAAGGCCTCTTTTTTCGCCTCTTTTTTTCAAAAAGGACTTGTTTTTTTACCTTATTTATGGTATCATATAAAGTGAATGGGCATTTTGCAAATGACGCGGCAATGCCCTAAAAAAGAAAGGATGCCCGACGAAATGGACTGCACGCTTCAAAAAGCCGGAATCTGGAAAAGAATAGCTGCATACCTGCTGGATCTGATCCTTCTGGCAATTCTTGCCACGGGAGCCATGGCAGGTCTTTCCGCCATCCTTCACTACGATGAAAAATCGGATCGCGTCACGGAATTTTATTACGAATACGGTCAACGCTACGGAATCGATCTTCATATCACCGAGCAGGCATACGAGCAGCTTCCGGAGGAGGAACGCGCGCTCTACGAGCAGGCCAACATCGCCATGAACAGCGACGAGGAGATGATCTACGCTTATCATCTGCTCTTCAACGCCTCTTTGGTGATCGCCTCCCTCGGCATTTTTCTTGCCTATCTGGTGCTTGAATTTTTGGTTCCTTTGTTTTTGGGAAACGGGCAGACACTCGGCAAAAAGGTGTTCGGCATCGGCGTGATGCGCTCGAATTTCACGAAGCTCCGCAATCCCGTGCTGTTTGTGCGGGGTGTGCTGGGAAAATATACGATCGAAACCATGATCCCCGTTTATCTCCTGCTGGCCTCTGTGTTCGGCACTATGGGAGCGCTGGGCGGAGCCGTGGCAGTCCTTCTCCCCTTGGTGAACGTTCTGGTGACGCTGATCACACGCCCGCACGTTGCCCTGCACGATCTGCTGGCAGACACCGTTGCCGTGGATCTGGCCAGCCAGAGGATCTTTGAAAACGCCGAGGAGAGGATCGAGTATCTGAAGAGGATCCATGCGGAGGAGGCTGCCAGAGCCTCGTATTAAAACAGGTTGCAAAAAAATAAAAATAAAGCCTTCAGGAGGATTTATGAAAGTCGAATTGCAAAATCTGACAAAAATTTTTCCGAACCGCAACAAAAAGATCAAGGAGGGCGTGGTTGCCGTGAGCGACTTCACCTTCACGATCCCGGACGGAAAGCTGGTGGGGCTTCTCGGTCCCTCCGGATGCGGAAAGAGCACGACGCTGTATATGATCAGCGGTCTGCAGAAGGTCACCTCGGGCAAGATCTTTTTCGGCGACGAGGACGTGACTGAGCTCTCTCCCGAAAACAGAGGCATCGGTCTGGTGTTCCAGAACTACGCCCTCTATCCCCACATGACCGTGCTGCAGAACATCATGTTCCCCCTTCAGAATCTGACGGGTGCCGACAAGATGACCAAGCAGGACATGCTGGACAGAGCGCACTATGCTGCCAAGCTGGTGCAGATCGACGAGCTGATGGACAGAAAGCCCAACGAGCTTTCGGGCGGTCAGCAGCAGCGCGTGGCCATCGCCAGAGCGCTGGTGAAGATGCCCCGCGTGCTTCTGCTCGATGAGCCGCTCTCCAACCTTGATGCGCGCCTCCGCCTGCAGACCCGCGAGGAGATCCGCCGCATCCAGAAGGAAACCGGCATCACCACCGTGTTCGTAACGCACGACCAGGAGGAGGCCATGAGCATCTCCGACCTCATCGTGGTGATGAAGCTGGGCGTGGTCCAGCAGGTGGGCAAGCCTCAGGAGATCTACGACGATCCCACCAACCT
>JAZRCQ010000064.1:0-3999 GCA_045659845.1 Eubacteriales bacterium | reverse complement strand
CCCGCTCGGAATCCCCCAGCAGCTCCAAGCAATCCCTTTCCATGATCCTCGCCGCAAGATCCAGCCAGATCTTTGCCATCACGGGGGCTCTCTCCACTCTTTTTCCGTTCAATGCATCCAGTAAAATTCCCATAGCATCCTTTCCCTGCCGCTCCGCAGTCTCTGCTTTTATGATACCCTGCCGTCCCTCGGCTTGTCGGGCAGAGCCGCCCGAGGAATGCCCTCCGAAGAAACCGCTGAACCAAGGACGTCGATCCGCCCGCTCTGCGCGGCGAAGGTGCGCAGGGATCAAGAATATTATATCTGAAAATTCCGGATTTGTCAACAATATGTTGCCGCCCTCATCCGGGGCAACCTCAAGGAGGATCCGTCGCTCATCATCACGTCCCTCATTCTCACCATGGTCAACCTGATCATCTCCTTCTCCGCCATCTCCACGCTGGCTCAGCTCGCCGCTCTGCTTTGAGCTGAGGAGCAGCCCACGTTGCCCGACTGACTCCGCGATACAGAAAAAATAACCGCCCCTTGCGACATGTCGTCGTGGGGGCGGTTTTCTGTTTCCATGCGGTTTTTCGGATCAGTCCACCAGATCGGCGGCAAACAGGCGAACCTCCTCGGCGCCGTGGGTTTCCAGCCACCGAACGCGAAGCTCCTGAACCTCTCTTTCGAGGGGGATCCGCACCAAGGACAGGAAATTATCCTCCACGCGGGCGATCTCCTCGCCGTCGGCCGTCACCGTGAAGGCCTTCACGATGGTTGCCGCCGTTTTCACGGGAACAAAATCCTTGCCCGTGTGCAGCTTCATGGCAAACACCCGCATCTTTTTATTGGGCGTGATGCTTTCTCTGGAATAATCGGGATCGAAGCAAAGCCGCAAGGCGCCCAGCCGCTGCCGACTCTCAAAGCGGAACACCAGCTCCTCGCCGACGCGCTGAACGATCGCGTTTTCACCGTAGAACGACCGCGGCCGCTCCACGCCGTTCCAAAGCACGCCAAGCTCCTCCTCCGACAGATTCACGCTCGCGCTTCTTGTTTGCGCCGACACCTCCCGGCGGAAATGCGGCAAAAACACACCGTCCTCCATCAGCTGTGCCTGCAGCTCCCGAATGTGATCCGGATAGATCCGGCGCGGCAGGCAGCCGAGGCGGATGGCCAAAGCGGCGCCGCATCCCATGGCCTGCCCCAAGAGCGAGCAGGTGCCCATCACACGGGTGGAGGAAAGAGCCGAATGGGTGACGCTGATATTCCGCCCCGCAAACATCAGATTGCTCACGTTTTTGGAATAGAGCGCGCGGTAGGGCAGACCGTATGGCTCCTCCACGGGGATCATTTGCGAGGGAATGCTTCCGCAGGGATCCTTCTCCATGCCATAAGGGTTGTGATCGTCCAGCGGCCAACCGCCGTAGGCGATCTCGTCCTCAAAGCGGCCGCCTGAAAGCACGTCCTGCTCGGTGACCACCACGTCGCCAACGTAGCGGCGGGATTCCCGTTTGCCCGGCAGGAAGCCGACCCACTCGAGATCCCAATTCTCCATTCCGTGGTCGCCGCGGTTTTTAATGTGATCCCACACGCCGTAGATATTCGCCAGCAGCTGCCGCCCCACCCGATCGGCATCAAAAATGGTGTTTCCCGTGCCTCCCAGCTCCACCCACCAGAGATTGGCTCCGCTGGTGCCGATCCGATGATCGCGGATCTGGGCGTGAACATTTTCTCCCACCTCGGCGGCAAAGCATTCATCCGTTGGATAAACGCTGGCAAAGGAGGGGGGCGTGAAGGAAACGGGGTGATCGGTCTCCCGCGCGGCAAGGATCACCGACATGCCCATGGTGCAGCCATCGGCCACGTCGGGGCAGAGCGCTTCTCCGTATTCCGCCTTGCTCTCCCGCCCATGGCGATATTCCGCGCCGGTGAGCGGTGCCAGAATGCTATCGCCCGAGCAATCGGCAAAGATCCTTGCCCGCACGCGATGCCACGTGTAGGTGGTGCTTTGCCATGCCGTGACGGAAAGGATCCGATCTCCCTCCGTTTCCGCTCCGCAGCAGGAGGTGTTCAGCAGCAGACGAATATTCGGCTCTGCCGCCACCATGCCGTAGAGCGTGGCATCCTGAAGAGAATGCACCAGCGTGGGATTTCCGTGAATATTGCGCTCCTCCAGCTCCAGAAGCAGACCGCTCTCCTTATTGCAGAAGCCTCTGGCTCCTCGCACCCACATGCGGATCTCCGAGGATGCATTGCCTCCCAGCATGGGACGGTCCTGGATCAAAACCACGCTCGTCCCGCGCCGTGCCGCCGCGATAGCCGCAAAGGTTCCCGACAAACCGCCGCCGATCACGCAAAGGTCGCATTCCAGCTCCTCCTGTCGCAGGGCGCCTCCCATAAGCTTCTCCGCGTTTCCCATTTTCTTCTCCTTCACCTTTTCTTATGCCTTGATATCGAACACGCGAACGTGATCCACCAGAAATTCGTCGCCAACCCTTGCCAGCTCCTGCGCCTCCTCGGTGGGACGGTGTCCGTCCTTCCGATAGCCGTTGGTTTCGGTGGAGATCAGGATAAACTGATCCACGGCGGAAACGTTTTCAGTCACCATGCCGTCCTCCTCGCCGTCCACGTAGAACACGTAGCGGTCGGGAAGCCAAAGCACTCCGAAGGTGTGGAATTCCGTGGTGTCCATCTCCCTGCCGCCCGTGAAGCGGCGCTGCATATCCTGCCCATAACCGCCCGTGAAGACGTTGTGCGGCTTGACCACGCCGGGGACGAAGGATTCCATCACGTCCACCTCCGAGCCCGTCAGCTTCGGATCCAACGATGCTCCGATGATGGGGGATTGGAGCCAGAAGGCGCTCCACCATCCCCGCTTTTGCTGGAGACGGCAGCGGCACTCATAGTAGCCGTAGCGATGCAGATATTTGCTTTGGCGCAGCTTACCGATGGGCCATTGCAGCTTTTCCTTGCCGAAGGTGGTGGCCTTCACCGGCTCGTCCATGAAATTATAGCCCGTTTGCAGCTGAGAGGAAACGATCTCTCCGTTCTCCTCCTTCGCCGTGAACACGGCGCAGCCGTCCCGCAGCTGCACGCAATCGTCGCTCCATGCGGGATGTCTCTTTCCCATCATGCAGAGGCGGTAATCCCATTTGGAGGTGTCCAGCTCGGCACCGTCAAATTCATCTGCCCATGCCAATTCAAATTCATAACCCTCGGGAAGCAGGCTGGGGGCGTGATCCTTCACTTCATAGATCTTCATTTTCAATCATTCCTTTCTTAGGCTTCCTCGCCCTTCACGGGGAGGAGGCGGAAGGCAAAGCAATGACGTCCCGAAACGATCCGGAAGCGCTCCTGCAGCACGGGGCCGCAGGAATGGGAGCCAACGCCTGCATTGCGATAGTCCAGATGCACCACGGTCTCTTCCTTGGGCACCAGCTCATAGTCGTGCGGAGTTGCCGTGAGCTGCTCGGCGGTGAAATGCGAGCAGTTGAAGCTGAAGCTCTCGGTGCCGTCGGCAGGGAGCGCCAGCAGGCCGTGTCCCGCCTCGGTGCAGAACTTGGCTCGGTAGGTCTCCACGTGGGCCATGTTCTCCTGCGGACGAACGTAGTGCTCGAAATGCTCGGTGACAGTGCTTTGATAGCAGCCAACGAGGCCTGCCTGCCGCTTATCCTCATAGGTCTCCATGGGGCCGCATCCGAAGTAGGAAAGCTTTTCAACCCCCTTGGGCATCTCGAATTTCACGCCGAGACGCGGCAGGGTGATGCATTTTCCAACGGGTGCCACCTGCAGATCAAAGGACAGAACCACGCCGCGCGACGGCTCAAACCGATAAACAACGCTTCCCCGCACAAACGGATCGGCGGCATCGGCGGCCAGCGTGAACACAGTCCTCACGGCGATCCTCTCCGCGCTCACCTCCTCCAGCTCGCACGCAACACAGCGGGTGGCTGTGCGATCGTAGCCAAGGGGCTCCCATTCTCTGCGGATCCTGCGGTCATTGTCGGTGGGGGCACGCCA
>JAZRCQ010000063.1:0-4765 GCA_045659845.1 Eubacteriales bacterium | reverse complement strand
AAACCTCACCGCCCGGCCCTCTTCCATAGGAGGGAGGATCCATGATAATCCCGTCGTAGCGGTTACCGCGGCGGATCTCACGCTCCACAAATTTTTTGCAATCATCCACGATGTAGCGGATGGGAGCCTCGGAAAGTCCGGAAAGCGCGGCATTTTCCTTTGCCTGCGCCACGATCCCCTTTGCGGCATCCACGTGCACCACCGATGCACCTGCCTTGGCGGCCGCCACCGTGGCTCCGCCGGTGTATGCAAAGAGATTCAGCACCTTCACGGGACGATCGGCCTTCCGAATGAGACCGCTGAACCAATCCCAGTTGGCCGCCTGCTCCGGAAAAAGCCCCGTGTGCTTGAAGCCCATGGGGCGAAGCACGAATTTCAGATCTCCGTAGCCAATATTCCAGGATTCGGGCAAACGATTCACCACCCATGCGCCGCCTCCCGAGCGAGAGCGACGGTAAACGCCGTCGGCCCGCTTCCAGGCGGGATGTGCCGCCACGCCCTTCCAGATGATCTGCGGATCGGGACGGATCAGGATCAGGTTGCCCCAGCGCTCCAGGCGCTCTCCGTCCGAGGTGTCCAACAGCTCGTAGTCCTTCCAGTTATCTGCTCCCCACATATCGTGTTCTCCTTTGCTTTCTCAAGTGATCGGTTGATTGAAATAAGAGGCCAGCCGCGAGCCGCCGCTATGTCCATGGCAGATCGCAATGGCAAGGGCGTCGGCCGTGTCGTCGGGACGAGGAACCGCCTTCAAGGCAAGGATCCTTTGCACCATGCTCATCACCTGCTTCTTCTCGGCCTTACCGTAGCCAACCACGGCCTGCTTGACCTGCATCGGCGTGTATCCCCCGATGGAGAGCCCCGCCTGATGCGCCGCCAGCAAAAGGATCCCCCTCGCCTCGGCCACGCGGATGCCCGTGGTGATATTATTGGTGAAAAACAGTTCCTCGATGGCCATCGAGTCGGGATGATAGGTCCCGATCAGCTCCACCATGCCATCGTAGATCATTTTCAGCCGCTCCTCCGTTGAGATCCCCGCAGGGGTGCGGAGAGCGCCGTAGGCCACCGTGCGAAATCTTGCGGCCTCATAGTCCAGAACTCCCCATCCCACGATCGCAAGACCGGGGTCGATTCCCAGTATTCTCATAGTCAGTCACCTGTTTCCATATTACTCCACCTTATATTATAACACTTTTCTTTCCGGAAGTCAAACAAATCTTTTCTTTTTTGTAAAATTCCGTGTAAAAATACCGAATTGCGGTTTACAGACGCTTTTTTTTATGTTATAATATAGATATCTCCGTGCGATCACGGTATTTTTTTCATAAAAACGGACAAGGAAGGTGTTTCCATGGCCCCCATCGTGAAAATACGTCCCGGAGATCTGCTCCGCCTCAAAAAGCCCCACCCCTGCGGCGGTGCTTCGTTTCGCGTACTGCGCGTTGGTGCAGAGGTCCGCATCGTTTGCGAGACCTGCAAAAGAGACATGACTCTGGATCGCATCAAGCTGGAAAAGGCCATCAGGCAGCTCACCCCCGCTCAGGCGGAAGAACAGAAAGGATCGGAAGAATACTCATGAACAATGCCCCCTCCATCAAGCTCGATAAGCAGCTGGCTGAGCATGACCGCCGGCTGAAGAACACCAAAAAGAAGCGCGGCTTCCGCGGTTTCTTCAAGGAATACGGCTATTTCGCCCTCTGCATGATCATCCCCGCCGTGCTGGTGTATCTGATCTATTTTGCGCGCGAGATCCATCCCTTCGGCGATGGCAGCGTGCTGGTGCTGGATCTCAACGCGCAGTACGTTTGGTTCTTCGAGGCATTGCGTAATTTTGCGAAGGGTGATGCCAGCCTGCTCTATTCCTTCGCCCGCGCTATGGGCGGTGAATTCCTCGGCATCTATGCCTACTATCTTGCCAGCCCGCTCTCCTTCCTGCTTTGTCTCTTCCCCACCGATCGGATGCTGGAGGGGCTTCTGGCGCTCTTCCTGCTGAAGACGGCCCTTTGCGGAGGCACCTTTGCCTACTATATGCATCGCACCTCCTCCAAGCGGAGCCCCATGGCCATCACGATCTTCTCGATCTTCTATGCCGTTTCCAGCTACGCTATCGTGCAGCAGCACAACACCATGTGGATCGATGCCATGATGTGGCTCCCCATCATCACCCTCGGCATTGAGGAGCTGATCCGTCACGGAAAATTCAAGATGTACACCCTCGTGCTGGCCGTCACGCTCTTCAGCAACTTCTATATCGGCTATATGGTGTGCATCTATTGCGCGCTCTACTTTATCCTCTACTATATCGCGCACGGCGGGACCCGGTCGGGCAATCCTCGCCGCGAGCGCCTGCATTTTCTCAAGTCGCTGGGGCGCATGGGCTTCTATTCCCTGCTTGCCGTTGGCATGGCCATGGTGATCCTGATCAGCGCCTACTATTCCCTCAGCTTCGGAAAAAGCACCTTCTCTGAGCCCACTTGGCTCTGGAACTTCAATTTCGACATTCTGGATCTGCTCTATAAGTTCCTTCCCGGCTCCTATGACACCGTTCGTCCCGACGGCTATCCCTTTGTTTACTGCGGCGTTCTGACGTTGCTCATGATCCCCGCCTATTTCCTCTCTCGGAAATATCCCATGCGCCAAAAGATCTGCTCGGGCATCTTTGTTTTGCTTTTCGTGGCAAGCTTCTCCTTCACCGTAACCGATCTGCTTTGGCATGGCTTCCAACGCCCCAACTGGCTCAACTATCGCTATAGCTTCATGCTCTGCTTCTATATGTGCGTGCTGGCCTGCCGCGGTCTGGCCGTGCTGGAGGAGTTTCCGCTCCGAAGCGTGGCGGGCGTTGGCGGCTTCCTGGCGCTTCTCACCGTGATCCTTCAGAAATACACCGACGAGGCCTACGTTGAGCCCAACGACTACACCTGCATCTGGATCACCCTGCTCTTCATCTTCGCGCATCTCGCAGCACTTGGTGCCTATCGGGTGGCCCGCTCCAAGCAGGCGGCCGCCCTCGCCATGGTCGCCATCGTTTGTGTTGAGGTCTTTCTCAACGGGCTGTTCAATATGAACGCGCTGGACAGCGACGTGGTGTACTCCAAATATAGCTACTACAACAACTTCCTCAACGAAACCCGCCCCATCGTGGAACTGGTTCAGAACAGCGACACCTCCTTCTATCGCATGGAAAAGACCGCCTCCCGCAAGATCAACGATAATATGGCGTTGAACATCCGCGGTCTTTCGGGCTCCACCTCCACCCTCAATCAGGAAACCATCATGTTCCTGCAGAAGATGGGCTACGCCTCCCAATCGCATTGGTCCAAGTATCTCGGAGGTAATCCCGTGAGCGATTCCATTATGGGAATCAAATACGTGATCGCCGATACCGACCATGAGATCTACAACAGCTACTATGAGGTTGCTCATACCATGGGCAAAAACATTGCCTACCTCAATCCCTACGCCCTCTCCATCGCCTTCGGCGTGAGCGAGGAGCTTCTGGATTTCAAGCTGGGCTACTACCCCGTGGAGGAGCCCGAGCCCGAGGAAGAGGAGGATGAAGACGAGGAAAAGGTGGAAGGCGATGCCAGCGGCATCGGCGATGCCATTGAGAAGGGAAAGAAATGGCTCAACGAGCTTTTGGAGATCGATGAGACCATCCGCCACGCCGAGTATACCGATGAATTCACCACCCCCTTCCAGCGCATCAACGCCATCATCACAGCAATGCTCGGAGAAGAGACCACCGTGGAGGTGTTCCGCGCGCTGGATCACGGTGATCCCACCGCAACGGGACTCCCTCGTCCCTACTATGCCGACGGCCACACCTGCTACACGCTGGATAATAAATCCAGCGGCACTCTCACCTATCAGGCCGTGATGCCGCTGGACGGCGAGCTCTACTACTATATGCCCACCAACTATCCTCGCGAGGTTTCTCTCACCATCACCAACGCCACCACCGGAATGACGCTCAGCAAGGGCCGCTTTGGAAACGGCGAAAGCTTCCGCATCGTTTCCCTCGGTCAGTATGCGGAGGGCGACGAGCTGACGCTTCGCGTGAAGAGCGAGGGCAACGGTCTCTACTACGCCACCGACGTTCCCACCATGTATTGCATCGACTGGGAGGTGTTTGAGGATGCCTTCAGCCGTCTCTCCCGGGATCAGCTGGAGATCACCGAATACACCGAGTCCTTCTTCAAGGGCACGCTCCGCGCCTCTCAGGGCAACGAGCTGGTGATGACCACCTTGGCCTTCGATAAGGGCTGGAAGATCACCGTGGACGGCCGTGAGGTGGAGCCCGTGAAGGCGCTCGGTTCTCTGGTAGCCTTCCGCGTGGAGGGGGATCCCGGTCAGGTTCACGAGATCGAGATGGTCTACCGTCCCAACACGCTGGTGATCGGCACGGGCGTTTCCCTTGTGTCCCTCGCGATCTACGGCGCATTGGTGATCGGAGAGCCGCTTCTGAAGCACATTCCCGTGGTGAGAGGACTTGTCACCGTTCCTCGCCGCCGTCTCCGCGCCGACACCATGAAGTCCGAGAAACCCAAAAAAGGCGGCTCTCGCCGCAAGAAAGGCAATTGACCTATGTTCTATTATATCAACGGACAGCTCACCCACTTGGAAAACGGGATCGCCGTTCTGGACGTTGGCGGCGTTGGCTATAAGCTCACCATCAGCGGCACCACCTATGACGCAATGCCCCCCAACCGCTCGGTCAAAACGCCCCCCACCGTCAAGCTTTACACCTATCTTGCCGTGCGCGAGGACG
>JAZRCQ010000062.1:0-3401 GCA_045659845.1 Eubacteriales bacterium | reverse complement strand
GTCAGCTCCAGATCGAAGAACAGAACGCGCTCTCTCTTCATGTGGTAATGCTCAGCACGGTGGCGGTCGCCCTCCTCCCGCCGAACTGCGAGATCCGCCTCGAAGCAGGCCTCGCAAAGCTTGCGGCGATAGCGAACGGCCTTTCCGCAGGACACACACATCAGCGGCTGGCGGATGGCCTGCGCCTTATCGTAGAAGTAGACAACGCTTTTATCATTGCGGAGCGTGTAGGCCACGGGCTGTGCCACCACGTCGTAGTGCATCTGCCCCAGCCGCTCCTTGGTGTAATAGCCGCAGGCGGCGGCCTTTTTGGTGCTCATGCGGCCGATCACGGTGCCGTCCTCCAGCTCGCGGGGCTCCACGGGCTTGACGTTGACGGCATACCACGTTTCCGGCGGCGCCTCCACCACTCTCTGCGGATCGAAATAGTAGATCGGCTCCCCGCTCTCCGATTCACCGTAGGCCGCGGGATTGCCCTGCGGCATCAGATGCATCTTTGCGAGGATCTCACGAGTGAGATAGCGGCGGCTCTCCGCCTGCTCGGCGGTGAGCTTCGGGATGACTGCTCCGTTGGGGAGCTTCATGGTTTCTTTCACTTTGTTTCCTCCTTACCGCCGAACCCGACCGCAAGCTCGCCTGCCCATGGCGGCGGTTGCCGGATATTACAAGCGGTTCTGCTCTTTTTTAACGACCTCACCGCCCGAGGGACTTCCTCGGCGATGCAAAAAAGGTCTGCTCCTTGCAAGCGCCCCCTTTCCGAGCCTGATCGAAAGGAGGCATACTTCTTTATTATAACATATCCCAATAAAATATGCAAGGGGAAACACAGAATTCCCCCTTGCTTTTTCGCCTTTTTACTCTTTTTTTCGATCTTTTTTAGAATGAGAATTGTTTTCATTCTCTTTTTCGTCTTTTTTCGAGATCATGCTCTTCAGATGATCCAGCGCATCCGAAAGCCCTCCCACGGCATTGATCAGCCCATAGGAAACAGCCTCCTCCGCCTCCAGAACCGTGCCGCAATCGTTCGCCATCTGGTCGGGGCGGTTCATCAGCTCCTGCAGCTCATCCTCCCTTGCAGAGGAATGGGAGCAGATGAACCGCACGATCCTTCCCTGCATCTCCTTAAGATAGCGAAAGGACTGGGAAACACCGATCACCGTGCCGTTCACCCGCACGGGATGCACCGTCATGGTGGCGCTCGGCACGATCATGGAAAACCGCGCCGACACCGCCAAAGGAACGCCGATGGAATGGCTGCCGCCAAGCACCAGGGAAACCGTTGGCTTTTGCATGGAGGCGATCACCTCCGCAATGGCAAGCCCTGCCTCCACGTCGCCTCCCATGGTGTTGAGCAGGATCAGAAGCCCATCCACCTCCCGATCCTCCTCCAAGGCTACGAGATGCGGCAGAAGATGCTCGTATTTCGTGGCCTTCTGTCCCTCCGGCAAAAGATAATGCCCTTCCACCTGCCCGATGATGGAGATGCATTCGACCCTCGGCCGCTTCCGCCTCGTCTCACGCGCCGCCCCCTCCTGCTTCTCTGCTTTTTCGGTTGTTCTCTCGCTCACGTCCCCTTCCTCCTTTCAAAATAGTATTATTTAGTATTGTGAACAAGAAAAAAGTTGTTTATTCAGGGGGAATTATTCAAAAACAGTCTTTACAAGTCGAAAAAAAAATGGTATAATAATTATGTATGGGCGCGGAGCATCCGGTCAGCCCAAATGGATTACTATACAGAAAGGTTTCAGAATACTATGGAAAACAAAATCTTGGTTGAAACTTCCGCAAGACACATCCACCTCACCAAGGAGGCCGTTGAGGCTCTCTACGGTAAGGGCGCAGAGCTGGTGGTGAAGAAGATGCTGAGCCAGCCCGGCCAGTATGCCACCGCAAACGAGAAGATCACTCTGGTTGGCCCCAAGGGCAGCCTGGCAGTGAGCGTGCTCGGCCCCACCCGTCCCGCCAATCAGGTGGAGCTCTCCTACACCGATGCCCGCGTGCTTGGTCTCGCAGGCGTTCCCGTTCGTGAGAGCGGCGATACCGCAGGCACTCCCGGCCTGAAGATGGTTGGCCCCGCAGGCGAGATCGAGATCTCCGAGGGCGTGATCATCGCCAAGAGACACATCCATATGACTCCCGCCGATGCAGAGATCTTCGGCGTTGAGGATAAGCAGGTGGTTTCCGTGACCATCTCCAACGATTCCCGCACCACCACCTTCGGCGATGTGGTTTGCCGCGTGAACCCCAACTTTGCTCTCGCTATGCACATCGACACCGATGAGTGCAACGCTGCAGGCGCATTCGGCGAGGTTTACGGCGAGCTGGTGAAATAATCGCCATGAGAATCGTTTTTCAGGGTGACAGCATCACCGATGCGGGAAGAGACAAGCGCAATTATCACAATATGGGAAACGGCTACCCCAAGTATGCCTCCCGTCTGATTGCCGAGGCCTTCCCCGAAACGGAATTTGAATTCATCAATCAGGGCATCAGCGGAAACCGCACCGATCAGCTCTTCGACCGTCTCTATCCCGACGCCATCGCCTTCGAGCCCGACGTGATCTCCATTCTCATCGGCATCAACGACGTTTGGCATCGCTACGGCGCAGGCAAGATCGAAACCACCGACGAGCAGCTGGCCACCAACTATCGCGCCATTCTCACTCGCCTGAAGAAGCAGACCAACGCCAAGATCGTGATGCTCGCTCCCTACGTGCTGGATGCAGACGATAAGGAGCATATGCGGAAGGATCTGGAAACCGTTCTGCCCATCATCCGAGGCTTGGCAGAGGAATTTGCCGATGCCTACGTCCCGCTGGATGAGCTTTTTGCCGAGGCCATCAAGGTTCAGCCCGAGCCCCGCTTCTATTCTGCCGACGGCGTTCATCCCAATGCCAACGGTGCAGAGTTCATCGGCAAGCACTATTTTGATGCCATCGCTCCTCTTCTGAAGGGCGGCATTTGATATTGTCAAAAAAATAAAAAGGAGATAAAACAAATGAGCAACGTAAGCGAATGCCCTTACGCAATGAGCACTGAGGTTCAGCATCAGTGCGTAGTCACCAAGGGCTGCGACCACGGTCCTGCTCCCCTGCCCGAGGAAGGCAAGTGGATCCAGGCAAAACAGATTTCCGATATTTCCGCATACACCCACGGTGTGGGCTGGTGCGCTCCTCAGCAGGGCGCCTGCAAGCTCTCCCTGAACGTGAAGAACGGTATCATCGAGGAGGCTCTGGTGGAGACCATCGGATGCTCCGGCATGACCCACTCCGCCGCAATGCCAGCCGAGATCCTTCCCGGCAAGACCATTCTGGAGGCTCTCAACACCGACCTGGTGTGCGACGCCATCAACACCGCTATGCGTGAGCTGTTCCTGCAGATCGTTTACGGCCGTACCCAGT
>JAZRCQ010000061.1:0-8268 GCA_045659845.1 Eubacteriales bacterium | reverse complement strand
ACGTCAATGCCGAGGGATCGCTTCCGGCCGAGGAAAAGCCGCCTCTGAAGGCGGCCGTTCCCTTTGCCGAGGAGCTGGCGCGGCGCTTCCCCAACCGCACCGTGGCCTTCCTGCACGGCCGCCTGAAAAGCGGCGAAAAGGACGACGTCATGCGAAGATTTTCCAACGGAGAGATCGATCTTTTGGTTTCCACCACGGTGATCGAGGTGGGCGTGAACGTTCCCAACGCCACGCTGATGGTGGTGGAAAATGCCGAGCGCTTCGGCCTTTCCCAGCTGCATCAGCTTCGTGGACGGGTTGGGCGCGGCACGCGGAAATCCTACTGCATTCTGGTGGCAGGAGGCGAGGGCGCGCTTTCCGAGGGCGCACGCCGACGCTTGAACGTGATGAAAACCACCTACGACGGCTACGCCATCGCTGAGCAGGATCTTGCCCAGCGCGGCCCCGGCGACTTTCTCGGCACGGGCGACAGCGTGCGCCAAAGCGGCGCTCTCTGCTTCCGCATTGCCAATGCCGCCGAGGATGCCTCCATTCTCAGCGACGCCTCCGAGGATGCCCGAGCGCTTCTGGCCTCCGATCCCACGCTGGCAGAGCATCCCGCGCTGGCACACCGTGCCGATCGGATGTTCACGCAAAGAGAAGGCATGATCAGCTGATAAAAAAGCCGAAGAGCATGAAACTCTTCGGCTTTTTCATTTCAAAGTCAATGGGCTCGGATCAGTCGTCCTTCTCCTCGCTCAGCTGCTCAAAATCCTCTTCGTCCACGATGCATCCGAACTTCTCGCCGCAGGCGGGGCAGATCAGAGCCTCGGGATCCAGCTCCTGATCGAAGCAAACGGTCTCACCGCAGGAAGGGCACACGATCTCGTAGAACTCCTCGTCATCGCAGCCGTCACAGCCCTCGCAGTCACCGTCGCAGAAGATATCGTCATCCTCTTCGTCATCCTCTTCGTCCTCATCCTCGTCCTCGTCGTCGCCCTCCAGATAATCCTCCACGTCGGCCAGATCGTCGTCGATCTCCTCAATGTAGTCATTCAGATACTCCAGATCCTCGTCGATCTCCTCGATATCGTTCTGCAGGGTTGCAACCTCCTGTGCCAAAGCGTCCACCAGCTCCATCAGAGCGGCGATCACCTTGCCCTCCTTGGAGGTCTTATCCAGCTCCAGTCCTTCTGCGAGGCCCTTGATATAGGCAGATTTTTCAGTTAAGCTCATGATTCATACCATCCTTTCAGTTTTTAAAAAATGGGGGATACCTCTTGCAAAGCATCCCCCGTTTGGAAGCCGTGAGGGAGCTATCCCGATTATGCGCGGGACAGATACTCTCCGGTTCTGGTGTCGATTTTGAGAACGTCGCCGATCTCGATGAAAAGCGGAACCTTGATCTCGGCGCCGGTTTCCAGCGTTGCGGGCTTGAGCGCGTTGGTAGCGGTGTTGCCTGCGAAGCCGGGATCGGTGTCGGTTACCTCCAGCTCAACGAACGTGGGAGGCTCAACGCCAAACACGTTGCCCTTGTAGGAAATGATCTTGCACATCATTTCTTCCTTCACGAAGCGGAAGTTGTCGTCCACCTTGTCGTGAGCGATGAGAGTTTCCTCCCAGGTCTCGGTGTCCATGAAGTGATACAGATCGCCATCATCATAGGAATACTGCATATCTCTTCTCTCGATATATGCATTCTCGAACTTGTCGGTGGGGTTGAAGGTCTTTTCAATGACCGCACCGGAAATCACGTTCTTCAGCTTGGTGCGAACGAATGCCGCACCCTTGCCGGGCTTCACGTGTTGGAACTCAACAACCTGCAGAACGTTGCCCTGACCGTCGTCAAAGGTGATACCATTTTTGAAATCGCCAGCTACTACCATGTTATACCTCCGGAAAGTAGAAAATTCTGATTTTCGAGTCGGGACCGTAGCCTGACTCCATAGTTACAATATATTTTACACCATAAATCTCTTTTTTGCAAGAGGTTTTTTGATTTTTTTACGGTTTTTTTGAAATTCCTGCTCCTTCAGGCCGGATTTCTCTTCAAAATCGCTTCCAAAAGAGCCTTCGGAGCATCCACGATGCGCGCGGCTCCCGCCTCACGCAGCTCCTCCTCGGTGCCAAACCCCCAGGTCACGCCGATGCAATCCACGCCGCAGCGGCCTGCTCCCTGCACGTCGTCCCGGCGGTCGCCGATCATCATCACGCGGGCAGGCTCTGCGATCCCCAGCCTCTCCATCGCATAGGCCACCACCTCGTGCTTCTCGTTGCGGGTGCCGTCCAGCTCCGGCCCCGACACCATGGCAAAAAGCTCCCGCAGGCCGAAATGCTTCAGGATCCGCTCAGCCATCACCGTTGGCTTGCAGGTGGCCAGCGTCAGGCGGTGTCCTCTCGCGTGCAGCTCCCGCAGAACCTCCTCCAAGCCCTCGAACACGTAGCATTCAAAAATGCCCTTCTCCCAGTAATATTCCCGATAAAAGGCCACGGCGCGCTCGCCCTCCTCACGGGAAAGCGAAAAGAGCGTGCAAAAGGAGCGGATCAGCGGCGGGCCGATAAAGCAGGTCAGCGTCTCCCTCGGAGGCGCCTCCAAGCCCATGCGATCCAGCGCATAAAGCACGGAATTGATGATCCCCTCGGCGGAATGGGTGACCGTGCCGTCCAGATCAAAAAAAAGCTCAAGCGGTTGCATATCGAAGATCCTTTCTAAAAAAATTTACACGGAAGAACGTTTTTTTCGCGTTCTCGCTTGCAAAGCGCCCGTGAAATATGCTATAATATAGAGGAGCGGGATGCTCCCGTCTTATTATACACCGTTTTTCGAAAAAAAGCAATACGTTTCGAAAGGATCCGATCCCCCTATGGAAATGAATTTTACGATTCCCGTCAACGAGGCCTTCTCCGCCTCCATAGAGGATGCCGCCTGCGGCTGTCCCCTCTGCACGCTTCACCGCAAGCTAGAGGAGGATCAGCTGGATATCATTCTCGGTGCCGCTATGATGGAGCCCGATATCCGCATCAAAACCAACGAAAGCGGCTTCTGCCGCCTGCACTACGATATGATGTTCACCCGCAAAAACCGCCTCGGCATGGCGCTCACGCTGGAGAGCCATCTCCATGATCTGCGCCGCGAGATCCGCGACGGCGGCATCGGCGGCGGTCAGGGAAATAAGCCCATGCGGCGCATCGAGCAGCTGGAGGCAGGATGCTACGTTTGCGGCCGCGTCAACGGATATTTCGAGAAAATGGCCGACACGGTGGTGTATCTCTGGGATACCGACGAGGAGTTCCAAAAAAAGCTGAAGGCACAGCCCTATTTCTGCCTGCCCCACTACCGCAAGCTGCTCTACTACGGTCAGCGCCGCCTCGGCAAAAAGAAGAATCCCGAATTTGCCAAGGCGCTTGCCACCGTGGTGGAGGCCTATTTCGACACCCTCACCGAGGACGTGAGCTGGTTCTGCAAAAAATTCGACTATCGCTATAAGGACGAGCCCTGGAACAATTCCCAGGATGCCGTGGAGCGTGCCTTCAAATTCCTGCGCTCCGATCTTCACAATCCCTGAGAAAAGGAGCCTCCGCCATGATCGATCTGCTGCAATTGCATAAGTATTTTATTCTCAACCATCTCAAGGAGGGTGACGTTGCCGTGGATTTCACCATGGGCAACGGCTACGACACCGAGTTCCTCTCCAAAACGGTTGGCGAGAGCGGAAGGGTTTATGCCTTCGATATTCAGAAGCAGGCCGTGGAAAGCACGGCGCGCCGCCTCAAGGAGGTAGGATGCCCCGAAAACTACACCCTGATCCACGACTCCCATCAGTTTGTGAAGAACTACGTCAAGGAGCCCTTCAAGGCCGGAATGTTCAATCTTGGCTGGCTTCCCGGCGGCGATAAATCCATCACCACCCTCAGAGAAAGCACCATGCCCGCCATCGAGGCCGCGCTGGATCTGATGGATAAGGATGCCATTCTCAACGTGGCGGTCTATCCCGGCCATGAGGAGGGCGACGCCGAGGGCAAAATGATCTGCGAATACCTTGCCGGCATCAGCCGCCATCGCGTTTGCGCCACCAAGGTGCAGATCCTCAATTCTCCCACCTCGCCGTATTTCATCGTGATCGAAACCAAGCCTCCCCGCCCCTGATCAACCGAGGTGCACGTGAAAAAATTCAAACCCTTATTTCTCCTTCTCTCGCTGGTCGGTCTGCTGACTGCCTGCATCAATCCCGGTCAGTCCGGCGATCCCCTCTTCACGGGGGACGGCGAATGGAGCACAACGATTCAAATGACCTACAGCTACAAAACCGACGTCTCCGCATCGGAGGCCTATTTCGCAACGGGCTTTGATCCCGCCTATCTCCTGCTGGCCAACAAGTCCCATCCGCTGGGAAGCGGCCACGTTCCCCCGAATCTCACCACTCTCACCTGCCCCACCAACGGCGGCAAGACCGTGGAGCTGGATGCCCGCGCGGCAGAGGCGCTTTATGCCATGCTTCTCGAAATGGAGGCCGACGGCATGACCGACATCAAGGTGACCAGCGGCTACAGAGGCTACGCCTATCAGAGCCAGCTCTTCACCTCCTACGTTTCCAAGGAAATGAACACCATCTCCTCCGATGCCCGCGCCTATTTCGGAAACGACTATATCCAAGCAAACTACGTCAGCCAAGGCCTGAGAGGCCTCTCCCGCGAGGATGCCGAGGCCGTGGCCGCCTCCTATTCGGCGCGGGCGGGCTACAGCGAGCATCAAACGGGGCTTTGCATCGATTTCGTTACGTCGGATGCAGGACTCACCCTCGCCTTTGAAAACACCAATGCCTTCCGCTGGCTCTCGCAAAACTGCTATCGCTTCGGCTTTATCCTCCGCTACCCCGCAGATAAGGTTGCCGTCACGGGCTACACCTACGAGCCCTGGCACTACCGCTTTGTGGGACGGGAGGCCGCCACGGAGATCATGCTCCGCGGGCTGACGCTGGAGGAGCTTCTCGGCGAGGTCGGTTGACCGCGGCGAGAAGCCTCCGAATATCCGCATTTTGCCCGATCTCCAATAAAAAATATCGAAATTTGCCTTGACGGAGGCCCTGCCGCCGTCTATAATGAATCCATCATCTCATTTATCACTATTATCCGCTAAGTAAAGGAGAATTCAAGTATGTATCGCATCGGTATCGATCTGGGCGGCACCAATATTGCCGCAGGTCTGGTGAATGAAAAATGTGAAATCGTCGCTAAGCAAAGCACCCCCACTCTGGTTGGCAGACCGCCTGAGGAGATGGTGAACGATATCGCCGTCCTCTGCAAAAATCTCTGCGCGGAAAACGGCGTGGCCCTCTCCGAGATTTCGGCCATCGGCATCGCCTCCCCCGGCATCGTGGATGACGAAAAGGGCCTGATCGTTTATGCAAACAATCTCCGCCTCGTGAATTTCCCCATCATCCCTCTCCTGCGCGAGCAGATCAACGTTCCCGTGATCCACATCGAAAACGATGCCAACGCCGCCGCATGGGGCGAGGCCGTGGCAGGTGCCGCAAAGGGCAGCAGCTCCTCTGTGATGACCACGCTCGGCACGGGCGTTGGCGGCGGTATCGTAGCCGACGGCAAGGTGTTCAAGGGCTTCAACAGTGCGGCGGGCGAGCTGGGACACATCGTGATCGAGGTGGACGGACTGCCCTGCACCTGCGGCCGCAAGGGCTGCTGGGAGGCCTATTCCTCCGCCACCGGTCTGATCAATATGACCAAAAAGAAGCTGGCAGAATGTGAGGCGTCCGGGCGCGCCACGGCCATGACCGAGCAGGTTGCCGCCAAGGGCAAGGTGAACGGAAGAACCGCCTTCGATTGCATGCGCATGGGCGACGAGGCCGCCACTGAGGTGGTGAACGACTACGTGAAGTATCTGGCCAGCGGATTGGCCAGCATGGTCAATATCTTCCAGCCCGAGGTGCTTTCCATCGGCGGCGGCATCTCCAATGAGGGACAGTTCCTGCTGGATCTCGTTACCCCCTTGGTTCGCGAGCAACAGTACGGCACGGGGCTCGTTCCCTCCCCCGATATCCGCATTGCCACCCTGCGCAATGACGCGGGCATCATCGGTGCTGCCACGCTCGGAATCTGAGCATCTGAAATAATCAAATAAAATGAGCCGCGGCTCCGTTTTTCCTCGAAAAACGGGCCGCGGCCTTACAATATCTTTTTTGAAAGGACAATTTCCTTGCTACTCTATCTTTCCGAAAATCCATCAGAGCAGGAGAAAAGAGAACGTCTTCTTCTCTCCGCAGGCATCCCCATTCGTCTTTATCCCCTCTGCGCCTATCCTCTTCTGCATGAGCGGGTGGACTATGGCGGTCTTCTCACCGATCAGGATCCCATGGCCGAACTGCAGATCCTTCCCGATCCCGAAATTCCCGAGGCGGCCGTCTCCTCCCTTTCCGATGACGAGCTGGTGGGAGAGGTCCGCTCCTTCTATCTGGGCTGCGGCGGCGCGCTGGAATACTCCACCTTTGCCCTGCAGGCCAATGCCGCCACAGAGGAGCTTCGCTATCTCGGCTATCCCCTGCGCCTGCGTCCCTTTGCGGCCAGACTGCTGATCTGCCTGCTTCGCGAAGCACCGCAAACGGTGAAGAGCGGTGTCCTGCTGGAGTTCTGCTCCCGAAAGAAGCTCTATTCCCCGCGTTCGCTTTCTGCGGCAGTGTCGGAGATCAATAAAGCCTCCCGTGCCATTTCGGGCCTGACTCTGGTGGCAGTCACCCGCGGCGTTGGCTATCGGTTGGCCGACGGGATCGTTAAACGCCCGAAACCAGAGCGGTGAAGCTGCCGGACACCGACATTTTGGGAAGCGGAGGCAGCAAATAGCTGTCGCCGCGGCGGATAGGATAGCGCTCTCCCTTGTAAAGAAGCTCTCCCTCGCCCTCAATGCAAAGCAGATGGCGCATGGAGGCACAGGCGGGAAGCATCCGATCCCCCTTCACGGAGAGGCGCTCCACGCGGAAATACGAACAGTCGGCAAGCACGTCGCCCCCTGCCAGCAGATCGGAGCGGCGGGCAAAGCGAATGGCGTCCACCTCCTCCTCGGTGAAGGGACGAACCACCTCCAGAGCCTTCTTCACGTGCAGCTCGCGGGGCGCGCCGTCGGGCCCCTTGCGATCATAGTCGTAAACGCGATAGGTCAGATCGCAGTTCTGCTGGATCTCGGCAATCAGAATCCCGCCGCCAATGGCGTGAGGCATCCCTGCGGGAATGAAAAACACGTCGCCCGCATGAACCGGAACGCGCCTCAGCTCGCGCAGGAAGTCTCCCTCCTCCACAGAGCGTCGGAAATCCTCGGCGGAGGCTCCCTCGCGCAGACCGCAAATCAGCTCCGCGCCATCCTCGGCCTCCAGCACGCACCACATCTCGGTCTTTCCGCGATCGCCCTCCACACGCGCGGCATAGGCATCGTCGGGATGCACCTGCACGGAAAGACGGTCGGCGGCGTCGATCAGCTTCACCAGCAAGGGGAAGCCCTCCCCGTCGAAATCGGGAGCGATCAGATTTCTGCCGACCTCCTCGATCACGCTCTCCAGCGTACGGCCCGCCAGAGCGCCGTTGCAGATCACGCTCTTCTCCGCGCTCCGAACGGTCAGCTCCCAGCTCTCCCCCAGCGTTTCCTTATCACAAGCTCGTCCCCAACCGTCGATCAGGCGCGTTCCGCCCCAGATCGGCGTTTTCGTTACGTATGACAACAAAAAAGGATACAGTTCCATCTTTTTTCCCTCCGGTGATTTGTTCTTCTTTCATTATACCCTTCGCGTGCGGAAATGTCAAGTCGATTTGCATATTTTGAAAAAAACCGGCAAGTAGCCGGTCTTTTTTTGACAGACTACTGGTTTTTTCCGCAAAGATATGGTATAATGAATAGGAATATATCCTTCGTTCCTTCAAAGGAGACCGTAATTTTGATCAAAAAGCTTTTTTGCACTGTCCTCGCCCTGCTCCTGCTTCTCTGCCTTTCGGGCTGTCTGATCCGAGCCGTCCCCGCGCACACAGAGGGGCTCGGAGAGTCTCTGCCGCCGCGCACGGAGGAAGGAATGCTCGCCCCTATTCCCGGCGGTCTCTGGACCGATGAGGAGGCCGAGGCATCGGCGCTCACCATGCTCCGATTCCCCACGGTCGGCGTGGTGGACGTCTCCCGCGCGGCCTACTCCTATGAGGAGATGCGCGCCGATCTAGAGGCGCTGGCCAGGATCTATCCCCGCTATTTCTCCGTAGCCACCATCGGCAGCTCGGTGGCAGGCCGCGAGATCCCCGTTG
>JAZRCQ010000060.1:0-13678 GCA_045659845.1 Eubacteriales bacterium | reverse complement strand
TATCTCTCCCAAGGCTGAGAACACCGATGCTCAGACTCGCTCCATCGCGGCTCTGCGCAACGTGCACTTCCGCCGCGCTCTCTCCTTCGCTCTCGACAGAGCTACCTACAATGCTCAGACCGTTGGCGATGAGCTGAAGCTGAACTCTCTCCGTAACTCCTACACTCCCGGTACCTTCGTGAAGCTCGATGAGCAGGTTACCGTGAAGATCAACGGCGTTGACAAGACCTATCCCGCAGGCACTCAGTATGGCCAGATCATGCAGGATCAGATCAATGCAGACGGCGTGAAGATCAAGGTTTGGGATCCCACCGCTGACGGCGGAATCGGTTCCTCCGATGGATTCGACGGCTGGTACAACCCTGCAAACGCAGTGGAAGAGCTGAACAAGGCTATCGAAGAGCTGGCTGCTATCGGCATCGAGATCTCTGCTGAGAATCCCATCCAGATCGACTACCCCAGCTTCACCGGTTCCGAGTCCTATAAGAACCGTGGCGTTGCATTCAAGACGAGCATCGAGTCCGCTCTCGGCGGCAAGGTGATCATCAACATCGTTGAGTGCCCCACTTCTGCTGAGTGGTACTATGCCGGCTACTACACCAACGCAGGTAACGAAGCTAACTACGATATCTACGACGTATCCGGTTGGGGCCCTGACTACGGTGATCCTCAGACCTACCTTGACACCTTCCTGCCCGATTACGCAGGCTACATGGTCAAGTGCATCGGTATTTTCTAATCAATCTTTGATTAGTTCCACCAAATAACACGGCGGAGGATGAACTTCGGTTCATCCTCCTGTCGCGGTAATATAGGAAAGAAAAAACTATGACGAAATATTTATTGAACCGAGTGCTGCGCGGATTGTGTTCCGTCGTCATTGTGGTTGCGGTGGTTATGATTCTGATCTATTCCTGCCTGGACAGAAACCTGATCTTCGCACAGGACGGCACCTACTCCAAGATGATGAGCAATGCCAAGGAAACCTATAAAATGCAGCAATGGGAGAAATATGGCTATCTGGATTACGTTCCCTATGCCGATTGGCTGAAGGAGCAGCTGGCTGCGGGTGCTATCGACGAAGCCACTTATGAAAGAGCCGTTCTGCTTGGCGATGAGGCCGCGGACGATAACGAGGTTGCCGCCGAGTGGATCGCAAAATTCTCCGCATACTACGATGCGCAAGGCTACGATGTGGAGCGCATGCCTGCCCAGAAGCTGGGCAGAAAATATAAGGATGGCGGACGCCCCGCGCTTTTCGCCAGCCGCGATATTCCTATTTTGAACCGCCTCTGGAGCTATTTCACGGGCGTTCTTGACGTTGATAATATCCACTTTGTGGAAGAGGAGCTGGAGGACAGAGGTCTTTCCTTCACTCTTCACGATCCCGCCTACGGAGGAGAGAAGTTCTCTCCCGCCATTATGGGCAATGGAACGAGATATAAGTATCTTCTGTACTTTGACGATCAGTTCCCCTATATTCATCAGAATCTGGTGAAGATCCAGCTGGGCTCCTCCTATTCTATCAGAAAGGATATTGACGTGTTCAATATCATGACGGATGCTCAGGGCTCCTTCCGGAAAAGCACGGTCAGCTTCCCCTCGGGACTTGTGGAGGAAAGCGCTTATGATCTGCATTCCGTGACCTACGTTCCCGATTCCTTTGAGAACGGAACGCTGGTGATCAAGGACCGTTTCGTTGACAACTACACCGGTGTGGACACCGCCAAGGATGGCTTCTCCAAGATGGGCTATTCCTTCCTGATCGGTATCCTCTCGGTGATTCTCGCATATATGCTGGCGATCCCGCTTGGCACGGTGATGGCATTGAAGAAGGACAAGCTTGTGGACAAGCTGGGCACGCTTTATATCGTGTTCATCATGGCCGTTCCCTCGCTGGCCTATATCTTCCTGTTCAAGGCGATCGGAACCAGCAAATATCTCCGCCTGCCGGGCTTGTTTGACACGGTGAATCCCACCTGGCTCATGTATATCCTGCCCGTGATCTCGCTGGCTCTGCCCTCCATTGCAAACCTGATGAAGTGGCTGCGCCGCTATATGATCGACCAGATGAACTCCGACTACGTGAAGTTTGCCCGCTCGGGCGGACTTTCCGAGGGAGAGATCTTCCGCAAGCACGTGCTGAAGAACGCCATCATTCCCATTGTGCACGGTATTCCCGGCAGCATTCTGGGCGCCATGGTGGGTGCCATTATCACCGAGCGTGTTTACACCGTTCCCGGAACGGGTAACCTGCTCACCGAGGCGATCGGCAAATACGATAACGGCGTGATCGTTGGTCTGACGTTGTTCTACGCGCTGCTTTCTATCATTTCCATCATCGCGGGCGACCTGCTCATGTCGATGATCGATCCCAGAATTTCGTTCGTATCCAAGGGGAGGAAATAAGCCATGACAGATAAATTGGTCAATTTAGATGAATTGAATATGTCTGAAGCAGAGCTGTTCTCCCGCGTGGATAACAACAGTCTGGATTCGGAAAAGATCACGGCTCCCAGATATTCCTATTGGCAGTCGGTGTTCCGCGTGTTCTTCAGAAAGAAGATCAACATCGTGATCCTTGCGCTGCTGGGCGTGATCCTGCTGTTCACCTACGTGTATCCCGCCGCCATCGGCTACGATCCTGAGGTGGATCCCTTTGTGAACCTGATGGACTCCTCCACCAAGCATCTTTCCCCCGCAAAGGCCATCGAAAAATGGGGCTTCTCGCTCACTTGGTGCCTTGGCTCGGGCGGATCGGGACAGTCCACCTTCGATTCCATCTGGTATGGCTCCAGCATCTCCATTTCGCTGGCGCTGATCTGCGCGCTGATCAACATGACCGTTGGTATTCTGATCGGTGCGGTTTGGGGCTTCTCCAAGACCGTGGACGTGTTTATGACCGAGGTCTACAACATCGTGGCGAACGTTCCCTATATTCTGCTGATCTCCGTGGTGGTGCTTGTGATGTCGGCCAGCTTCTGGTCGATGGTGTTCGCTCTGACGATCACGGGATGGCTGGGCATTGCCTATTTTATCCGCACGCAGGTGATCATCATCCGCGACAGAGAATATAATCTGGCTTCCAGATGCCTCGGCACGCCCATCAGCCGCATTGCCACCAAGAACATTCTGCCCTTCATGACCTCCGTGATCGTGACGCTGGCAGCCACCGAGATCCCCTCCTATATTTCCTACGAGGTGTTCCTTTCCTATATCGGAATGGGCCTGAAGGATATGTCGCTGGGTAAGATCATCGAGGTTTCGCAAACGGCTATGATGACGCCCGGCTGGGAATTCGAGTTCTGGAGCCCTGTGGCCATCGCTTCCATCATCACGGTGGTGCTTTACGTGGTTGGCCAGAATCTGGGTGACGCTTCCGACCCCAGAACCCATATGTAAGGGAGGCCCGACATGGAAGAAAAAAAGGTTTTATTGTCCATTAAGGACCTGCACGTGAAGTTCCGCGTGCGCGGAAGAATCCTCACCGCCATCCGCGGCATTTCGCTGGATCTTTATGAAAACGAGTCTATCGCCATCGTGGGCGAATCGGGCTCGGGTAAGTCGGTGCTCACCAAGACCTTTGCGGGTATGCTGGATGCAAACGGCTTTATCAGCGAGGGCTCCATTATTTTCAACGACGATGAGCTGGCCGACACCTCTGTGGCGCTGAACGGCCATGCCAAGAGCATGATCGCCTCTGCCGAGAAGAAGCTGAACGCCTATTCCAAGCTGGAGCTGGGTGCCGACGTTTACCGCCGCATTCTGGAGCTGGAGAACGAGGCGAAGCAGAGAGGCTTCTCCCCCGAGGACGAGGAGCGCTTTGAGGCCGAGCTGGCCGATCTGCGCTTCAAGCGCACCGAGCTTTATAACCAGAAGCTCACCATCGATTCCTCCAAGGAAAAGGATAAGCTGAAGGCTGCCGCCGCCGAGATCGCCGCCTATGACCATAAGATCAAGGAGCTGGAGGCTGCCCACGAGGCCGAAAAGAAGGCCAAGGCGCAGGCTGCAAAATCCGACGTTGCCTTCCTGGCAGAGTATGAAGCCAAGATGGCCGCGCTGAAGGCAGAGTATGCCAAGGCGCTGGAGGGCGAGATCACCGATGCCACCCGCGCGAGAAACACCATTCTTGCCAAGGAGATCTATCTTTCCATCGGAAGATACGGCCTCAAGAAGCGCCTGCAGTACCATGCGGGACTTCTGAAGGCGCTGAAGAAGGCGATGCAGCTGGGCGTGGATCTGAACAATGAGGAGATCCGCAACGGCGTGTTCGACAACGTGGTGTTCCGCGTGAGATATCTGGACGAAACGCCCGAAAAGATCCACGGCACCTGCGTGCTGAATCTTTCCAAGATCAAGTATTCCAAGGACTGGACGCAGATCCGAGGCAAGAGAATTGCCACGGTGTTCCAGGATCCCATGACGTCGCTCAATCCCATCGTCACCATCGGTAAGCAGATCACCTCGGTGATCCTGAAGCATCAGGATTGCTCGGAGGTGGAGGCAAGAAAGAGAGCCCTCGTGCTGATGAGCAAGGTGGGCATTCCCAATGCCGAAAAGAGATTCGACGACTATCCCTTCCAATATTCGGGCGGTATGCGCCAGAGAATCGTAATTGCGATCGCTCTTTGCTGCCAGCCCAAGATCCTGATCTGCGACGAGCCCACCACGGCTCTGGACGTGACCATTCAGGCGCAGATCCTCAAGCTGATCAAGGACCTGCAGAAGGAATTCAACTACACCATCGTGTTCATCACCCATGACCTTGGCGTGGTGGCAAACGTGGCCGACCGCGTGGCCGTGCTGTATGCCGGTCAGATGGTGGAGCTGGGCACCGTGGAGGAGGTGTTCTACGATTCGAGACATCCCTACACGTGGGCGCTTCTGTCGTCTCTGCCTCAGCTGGCACAGAGAAACACCGAGCTCTATTCCATTTCGGGCACGCCCCCCTCTCTCTACAACAAGATCGTGGGCGATGCCTTTGCTCCCAGAAATCCCTATTGCCTGAAGCTGGATACGCTGATGGAGCCCCCCATGTTCCGCATCACCGACACGCACTACGCGAAAACGTGGCTGCTGGATCCCAGAGCGCCCAAGGTGGAGAAGCCTGCGATCATTCAGAATATCCACGAAAAGATGCAGGACGCCTATAATATCTGAGAAGGAGGAAGATTCCGTGGCAAAAAAAGAAAAAACTGAAAAGAAATCGGGATTTTTCTCCCGTCATCTTCCCGAAAAGGGCCCCATTGATCCCAAAACGGGCAGAGAGATCCTGCTTTCCCTGAAGGACGTTGATATCACCTTCGGCCGCGGCGACAAGGCCGTGAAGGCGGTGAAGAACGCTTCCTTCGACATATACAAGGGAGAAACCTTCTCCTTGGTTGGAGAATCCGGTTCGGGCAAGACCACCATCGGTCGCGCGGTGATCCGCGTGAACCAGTGCGCCAAGGGCGAGATCCAATATAAGGGTGTTCGCATTTCGGGAAAGACTCCCCGCGCGCTGGATAGAGAGGTGATCCGAAACATTCAGATGGTGTTTCAGGATCCCGCCGCCTCTCTCAACGAGAGAGCAACGGTGGATTATATCGTTTCCGAGGGACTCTACAACTTCAAGCTCTTCGAGAACGAAGAGGACAGAGTGAAGAAGGTGGAGGAGATCATCGAGGCGGTTGGACTGCTTCCCGAGCATCTCACCCGCTATCCTCATGAGTTCTCCGGCGGTCAGCGCCAGAGAATCGGTATCGCCAGAGCAATGGTAATGCAGCCTGAGCTGGTGATCGCCGACGAGCCCATTTCGGCTCTGGACGTTTCCATCCGCGCACAGGTGCTGAATCTGATGAAGAAGTTCCAGCGCGAAAGAAACATCACGTATCTGTTCATTGCCCACGACCTTTCCGTGGTGCGCTTCATTTCCGACCGCATCGGCGTGATCTATAAGGGCGATATCGTGGAGATCGCGGAGGCAGAGGAGCTCTTCAATTATCCTCTCCATCCCTACACCCGTTCGCTCATTTCCGCCATTCCGATCCCCGATCCCCGCTTGGAAAAGCATAAGGTGCTGTTCACCTATGATCCGAGCGTACATGACTACAGCGAGGACAAGCCCACCCTCGTGGATATCGGAAACGATCACTTTGTTTACGGTAACGAGAAGGAGATCGCCGAGTACCGCCGCATTCGCGAGAGCGGAGAGCGCGTGAATTCCGTAACCTTCTGCAAGGAGGGCGAGGAGAATCCCGCGGTGCAGGAGGAGATCCACATCGACGAGGAGATCCTGCAGGCACCCCTGCACGATACGGGCAGCAAGCTCTACACCGTGGCTTCCTTCCTGCTTCCTCCTTTGGGGCTTTTGGCAGGATGGATCTTCAAAAAGAAGAAGCACATCAAAAACTTCAAGGCTTGTCGCTTGGGCGCATTGGTTGGCTTTGGCCTGCTGGGCGCGATCGTGGCGCTGTTTGGCATTCTCTTGGTGACGGCGCTGCTCTGAGCCGCCGCGCGGAGGGTTTATGAAAAGCAACAGAGCGAGAAATGAAAGGCCGAGAGGGCTAAAGCCGGTTCAGACCGTGGAGCTTTCGGAAAAGAATATTCGCGCGAGATGGTTTTTCGCGGCGGCATTTCTGGTTTTGGGATTGGCCGCCTTCGGGCTCCTGATCCACGAATGGCTTACCGAGGATCCCGGCTGGGTGAATATCGAGGCGAGCGCTTCGCAGATCAGCTGCGGTGAGGATTTCATTTTCAGCTACTGTCTCGGCGAGGGGGAGCTTTCCCCCACCGAGGAAAAAAAGCAGGTCACGGCACTGTATTCAGAGGCGGCGAGAGAAGCCTATTGCCTCTTTCACAGCAGTCTTTCCTTTGAGGGCTACGTGAATCTGCACGATCTCAACACGCATCCAAACGAGACCTTCACCGTGGCTCCCGCGCTCTATCGGGCGTTGGCGCAGTTTGCGGAGGAGGACTCGCGGGCGATCTATCAGGGGGCGCTTCTGGCGGAGTACGGAAAGTTGTTTTTCGGCGGCGAGCCGCATCCGTCGGCCTCCTCCTGGGATCCTTACGTTAGCGAGGAGCTGGCAGCCTTTTATCGGAAATTGGCGGATTTTGCCGCCGATCCCGCGTCGGTGGAGCTGGTGCTGGGCGAGGAAAATCAAGTCACCCTGCGGGTGTCGGAGGAGTATCTTGCCTATGCGAGAGAGGCCGATCTTTCCTTGTTTGTGGATTTCGGGCGCCTGAAGAACGCCTTCGTGGCGGACTATCTGGCCGAGCGATTGAAGGAACGGGGCTTCGTTTTCGGGGTTCTCTCCTCCTACGACGGCTACGTGCGCAATCTGGATCCATCGGAAACATCCTATAGCCTCAATCTCTTTCAGCTGAGAGGGGCAGAGGTTTATCAAACGGCACGAATGGAATACGGAGGCAACACCGCGATGGTGACGCTTCGAGCCTTCCCGCTGGGCGAAAAGGATGGTCTTTCCTTCTGCGTTTTGCCGAACGGAGGCGTTATCACTCCCTATTTCGATCCCGCCGATGGGAAGTATCTCACGGCAGCCGACAGCCTCACGGCCTACGCCAAGGATCAGAGCTGCGCGCGGCTTGCGCTGAAGCTCTATCCCGTTTACGTGGCTGAGGAGCTGAACACGGATGCGCTTCGGACGCTGGCGCAGAGCGGCATCCATTCCGTTTGGATGGAGGACACCGTGATCCGCCACACCGATCCGAGCTTGATCCTTCGGGAGCTTTATGCCGATGCCGAGCTTTCCTACCGCACGGAGACCGTGTCGGATAGCAAAGCATCATAATCGAAAGCCGTTTTGGCCGCAAGGCCAAAGCGGCTTTTGTTATGCGAAGCACGGAGAAGGCGAAGTCTGTCGATTTTGCGGTGTATTTGAGAAAATGAGTGGGAAAGGCAGGAAAAAGAGAGAACGAAGGGGATCAAAAAAAACAAAAAAATTAACATTTGTGAGTATTGCACATTGACAGGTGCTTAAAGTTGTGATATAATACAGATATCCCCTCGTTTTTTTAAAAAAGATACAAAAACGGACGGTTGCTTTTGGAGTATTACACAATCAAAAATCGACTGCTGCACCAAGTCGCCCGTGAAACGGGCTTTTTCTTTTTTTGAAAATGAGGGAAAAGAAGAAGAAATCTGTCTCCCGAATTGTTACTTTTGCCGTATATTATAGTCATGTGTACAGAAAATTAGATGTGTGGGTTGATTTTTTTGTAGAATATGGTATAATATAATGAGATCAGTATCAGAAAAAGGAGGGGATGGAATGCTAATAGCCGAACGAATCGAAGGGCTCGGCAGGGACGACCGCCTCTATAGAGACCGGTTTGCTCCAAAGCTGCCGCTCCCATGGGAGGCGCCTCCTCCTATCCTGCCCCGCGTCCCGCGGCGGACGCCTGACGTGAAATCATATACATTACAATAAATCGGAGGTTCTGAATCGCTATGCTCAAGAAAAAAGAATGCGTTGTGATGCTCCTTGCAGGCGGGCAGGGAAGCAGGCTTTACGCGCTGACAAAGAAAACCGCGAAGCCCTCTGTCCCCTTTGGCGGGAAGTACCGTATTATCGATTTTCCTCTTTCCAACTGCATCAACTCGGGGCTTGACACCGTTGGCGTACTGACGCAGTATCAGCCCCTGATCCTCAACGACTATATCGGCAACGGCCTGCCTTGGGATCTGGATCGCACCTTTGGCGGCGTGAAGATCCTGCCCCCCTATCAGGGGCAGAACGGCGCCGACTGGTATAAGGGAACGGCAAATGCCATCTGGCAGAATATGGAGTTTATCAATCGCTATGATGCCGAGTACGTGCTGGTGCTTTCGGGCGATCATATCTACAAAATGGACTACGCCGCTATGCTGAGAGCACATAAGGAGAAGGGCGCTGATTGCACCATCGCCGTGCTGGACGTTCCGCTGGAGGCCAGCCGCTTCGGCATCATGAGCACTCGTGAGGACGGCACCATTTATAAATTCACGGAGAAGCCGAAGAATCCCGATTCCACCAAGGCCTCCATGGGCATTTATATTTTCACCAAATCCAAGCTGGAGAGATATCTCCGCGAGGACAATGCCGATCCCGCCTCCTCCAACGATTTCGGCAAGAACATCATTCCCGCCATGCTTGCCGCGGGAGAGAATATGCAGTCCTATGCCTTTGAGGGCTACTGGAAGGACGTGGGAACCATCGATTCCCTTTGGGAGGCCAATATGGATCTTCTGGGGGATCAGCCCGTGTTCTCGGTTCACGACGAGGCTTGGCGCATCTATAGCCGCCATGAGGCATCGGCTCCGCAATTTGTGGGGGCTGAGGCCGTGATCCGAAACAGCTCCATCACCGCAGGCTGTGAGATCGAGGGAACGGTGATCAACAGCGTGCTGGGAAGCGGCGTGAAGGTGGAGAAGGGCGCCGTGGTGGAGGACAGCGTTCTGTTCAGCGACGTGGTGGTGAAGGCCGGTGCCGCGGTTCGCTATTCCATTCTGGATTCCAACGTGACGGTTGGGAAAAATGCTGCCGTGGGTGCCTCCCGCGACGTGGCTGACGCCATTGCCGTGATTGGCGCGGATTGTCAGGTTGCCGACGGTGAGACCGTTGCCCCCGGGGCAATGATCTCCGAGGACTAAAGAAGGAGGGTGAGAGCATGACTGTTGCAGGCTTGATTTTTTCTAATATTCACGACAGAGGCATTCCCGAAATGACTCGCAAGCGCACCATGGCCAGCATTCCCTTCGGATGCCGCTACCGCCTCATTGATTTTCCGCTTTCCAATATGGTGAATTCCGGGATCGTGAACATTTCTGTGATTACCCACAATAACTATCACTCGCTGATGGATCACATCGGCTCCGGCAAGGACTGGGATCTGGCACGTCGCTCCGGCGGCATCAAGATCCTGCCTCCCTATATTGCCGCCTATGAAAACAACGTGGCGGGGAAGCTTTATTCCAATCGTTTGGAGGCGCTGATCGGCGCCGAGCATTTCGTGCATCGCTGCAAGGCCGACTATTTCGTGCTTTCCGATTGCGACGTGCTGATGAACATCGATCTGAACGCCGTGATCGAGGACCACGTGAAGTCGGGTGCCGCCATTTCGGTGGTCACCAAGCGCGTGAACGCCGCCGACTATCAGGACTCCTTCTCGCTGGACGTGATGACCGTTGATGAAAACAATCGCATCACCGAGGTTTCCCGTCAGTTCCCCGAGGAGGGAGAATGCGATATCAACACCAACGTGCTGGTGCTGGGCAGAAACGAGATCCTCGCCATTATTGCCGACTCCCTGAGAAAGGGCTATAGCAGCTTTGCCATGGATATTCTGGCCAAGAACGTGAAGGAGAAATACTTCCGTGCTTACCGCTATGAGGGCTACTATTCCCATATCGGCACGCTGGAATCCTATTTCAGCGCCTCCATGGATCTGCTCCGGGAGGATGCTCGTCGCGGTCTCTTCGGCGTGAAGAACCGCCAGATCTACACCAAGCTCCGCAACAGCGCTCCCACGAAGTATGCCGAGTCGGCCGACGTGAAGAACAGTCTCATTGCCGACGGCTGCATCATCGAGGGAACGGTGGAGAATTCCATCATCTTCCGCGGCGTGAAGATTGGCAAGGGATGCGTGATCAGAAACTCCATCCTTCTGCAGGACACCACCGTTGGCGACAACGTGCAGCTCAACTGCGTGATCACAGATAAAAATGCAATGGTGAAGGATGGCAGAATGCTTTCGGGCCACGAATCCATGCCCTTCTTCATCGGAAAAGGAATGATCGTATGAAAAAAACTAAGATCGAGCTTTCCCCCAATGCCGCAAAGCTTCTCTTCGTTGGCGCGGAGGCTCTGCCCTTTGCCGCCACGGGCGGATTGGGCGACGTGCTTGGCTCGCTTCCCGCTGCTCTGGCCGCCTCGGGCGAGGTGGACGTGCGCGTTGTCATGCCGCTCTACAGTGCGGTCTCCGCTGAGTGGAGAGCAAAAATGAAGCAGGAGTGGGTTGGAACCGTTCGGCTCGCCTGGAGAGAGCAGTATTGCGGGATCTACAGCCTGCAGAAGGACGGCGTGACCTACTACTTTATCGACAACGAATATTATTTCCGCCGTGCCACCCTCTACGGTCACTACGACGAGGGCGAGCGCTATGCCTTCTTCTGCATGGCCGTGATGGAGCTGATCGAGAAGGTTGGCTTCTATCCCGACGTGCTTCACGCCCACGATTGGCAGGCCGCGCTTTCGGTGGTGTATCTCAACTGCCTCTACCGTTGGCGCCGCGGCTACGAAAACGTGAAAACCGTTTTTACCATCCACAATATCGAATATCAAGGCCAGTACAGCATGGCCATCCTCGGCGACGTGTTCGCTTTGGGAGAGGATCAGCGTGATCTGATGGAATACGGCGGTTGCATCAATCTGATGAAGGCCGCCATCGAGTGCGCCGACCGTGTGACCACCGTTTCTCCCCGCTATGCCGAGGAGATCCGCACCGAGGAATATTCCCATAAGCTCTGCCATGCGCTGGATCGCAACGCGCATAAGCTTCTGGGCATCCTCAACGGCATCGACTACGTCTACTATAATCCCGCCAAGGATCCCGCCATCGCCCATCCCTTCTCGCAGAGAAAGATGGAGGGCAAGGTGCTGGATAAAATGGCAATGCAGCAGGAGCTGGGACTCCCCGAGCGCGGCGACGTGCCCATGCTCTCCGTGATCTCCCGTCTTGCCTCCCACAAGGGCGTGGACATTCTGGCCGAGTGCATCGATGAGATCGTGGAGAACAACGACGTTCAGCTGATCGTTCTCGGCAAGGGCGAGGAGCGCTATGAGCGCTTCTTCACCGATCTGCAGACGCGCTACCCCGATCGGGTGCGCGCACTCATCACCTACGATCGCGATCTTTCCAAGCGGATCTATGCCGCCACCGATATCTTCCTCATGCCCTCAAAGGCAGAGCCCTGCGGTCTCTCCCAGATGATCGCCTCCCGCTATGCCGCCATCCCCGTGGTGCGTGAGACCGGCGGCCTCTTCGATTCCATCAAGCCCGTCTGGATGGACGGCAAGGAGCTGAAGGGCAACGGCTTCACCTTCGCAAACTATAGCGCCGACGAGCTCAAGGAACGCACCGAGGCCGCAATCGCCCTCTGGCTCGATGAGCCCATGCGTAAAAAACTGGTCACTAAGATCCTCAAAACCGACTTCTCCTGGGCCGCCTCCGCCGAGAAGTACCTGGAGATGTATCGGGGTATGTGAGGCGAGAGAGGGGCTGAGGGGTGAGATGGACTGAGGGGAAACTTTTTGGAAAAAAGTTTCCCCCCCAGACTCCCCTTCAAAAACTTTTGCAAGTTTTTGTAAGGTCGGATCGGGTGGAGTGCAGCTGCCTCGTCCTGCAGTTTCAGGCGCAAATTTCGTCGTGACTGCGCTAACGGTGATAGGCTCCCGCAAGTTTTCAGGGGCCACCAACCCTGAAAACTCTCCGGAAAAGTTAGTTATGGGGGAGGAGCCGGGGGCGAGCGGAAAAGCTTTTTGGAAAAAGTTTTCCCCTCAGACTCCCCATCAAAAACCTTTACAAGCTTTTGAAAATTGGATCGGGGCGTCTGTCTCGATTTGCAGCTTCGGGCGAGGATGTCTCCCAAACGTATCCTCTGCTTGATTTTTATTTACACAATACCAACAGAAAGGTTGTCCCCGTGGGGCAAAAAACAAAAGATCTATGAATTACAATCCCAACAGCGCAGAAGTCAAGGAACAAATCGAAGGGGTGCTGCAGCGGCATTTCGGTTGCACGGCCGCCGAGGCATCCCGTGAGCAGATCTACAAGGCCGCGGCCATCACCGTTCGCAATATTCTCAGCGACAAGCGGTCGAAATTCAAAAACAAGGTCAACAAGGCAGGCGCAAAGCGCGTGTACTATATGTGCATGGAGTTCCTGCTTGGCCGTTCTCTCAAGACCAACCTGTGCAATCTGGGCTTGGCCGATGCCTATGATCAGGCGCTGAATCAGCTGGGCTTCTCGCTGGAGGACCTTTATGAATGTGAGCCCGATGCAGGTCTCGGAAATGGCGGTCTCGGCCGTCTTGCCGCTTGCTTCGTGGATTCCCTTGCTTCTTTGGACTATCCTGCCACCGGCTTTTCGCTTTGCTACGAATACGGTCTCTTCAAGCAGATGATCGTGGACGGTATGCAGGTGGAGCTTCCCGACGTGTGGCTTCCCGGCGGTGAGGTGTGGCTCACTCCCCGCACCGATCGTATCTACAAGGTGCGCTTCGGCGGCAGAGCCGTGGAAAACTGGAAGGACGGTCATTGCGAGATCACCTACGAGGACGTGGAGGAGTTTGAGGCCGTTCCCTACGACATGATGATCTCCGGCGCCGACAGCACCGCCGTGAGCCAGCTTCGTCTTTGGAGAGCCAGAAACATTCAGAACTTCAATATGGGACTCTTCACTCAGGGACAGTACGCAAAGGCAGTAGAGGAGAGCACCAACGCGGAGATCATCTCAAGTCGGAGGCCAAGCGGGCTTAGGAAGACAATGTCATAAATCAACTCCTTGGCTCACAGAACGACATGGCTACGATCCGACTTTTGAAGGCAAGAGACATCCACAATTTCAATATGGGACTCTTCACTCAGGGACAGTACGCAAAGGCAGTAGAGGAGAGCACCAACGCGGAGATCATCTC